>NZ_JBFAET010000001.1:35624-266459 GCF_040642095.1 Streptomyces sp. NPDC020362 | reverse complement strand
TCCGGCCCGCCCCCCCGCCCCGCCGGCCCGGGGGGGGGGGGGGGGGGGGGCCGCCCCGGCCCCCCCCCCCACGACAGCCGGTCTCCCATGGCGCGCGACGTGAGCCGGTCTGCCGTGGCCCGGTGGCGTGGGCCGGTCTGCCGTGGCCCGGTGGCGTCCGCCGGTCTACGGCGGCCCGCCGACGGGACAGGGGCGGCGCGGGCGCCGCTCCCGTGGCCCGCCGCGTCAGCCGATCACCGCGGCCCGCACGCACAGCACGTCCGGCAGATGCGAAGCCAGCTGCTCCCAGCTGTCGCCGTCGTCGGCCGACGCGAACACCTCGCCGTTGCGGTTGCCGAAGTAGACCCCGGCCGGGTCCGCGTCGTCCGTGCGCAGCGCGTCGCGCAGCACGGTGCCGTAGTGGTCCTCCGCGGGCAGTCCCGCGGACAGCGGCTCCCAGCTCTTGCCCGCGTCGGCCGTGCGGAAGACCCGGCAGCGGTGGTCGGCGGGCACCCGGTCGGCGTCGGCGTTGATCGGGAAGACGTACGCCGTGTCGCCGCGGTGCGGATGGGCGGCCACCGCGAAACCGAACGTCGACGGCAGGCCCGCGCCGATGTCGGTCCAGCGCGCGCCCGCGTCGTCGCTGCGGTAGACGCCCCAGTGGTTCTGCAGGTACAGGCGGTCCGGGTCGACCGCGTCCCTGGCGACCTTGTGCACGCACTGGCCGAACGCCGGGTTCGGATCCGGCAGGAACACCGCGGAGACACCGGAGTTGGAGGGTGCCCAGCTCGCACCGCCGTCCGTGGTGCGGAACACCCCGGCGGTGGAGACGGCCACGGTCACCGCCTGCGGGTCGCGTGCGTCGGTGAGCACCGTGTGCAGCCCCTCACCGCCGCCGCCCGGCACCCACCGGGAGCGCGTCGGGTGCTCCCACAGGGGGCGCACCAGGTCGAAGCTCTCGCCGCGGTCCTCCGAGCGGTACAGCGCGGCCGGTTCCGTGCCCGCGTAGACCACGTCCGGCTCGGCGGTGGCCGGGTGCAGCGCCCAGACCCGCTCCAGGGAAGCGCCGGTGTCCTGGGGGAACTTGACGGCGGGCCGGGCCGGTTCGGTCCAGGTGCGGCCCAGGTCGTCGGAGTGGAACACCGACGGGCCCCAGTGCGCGCTGTCGCCGCCCGCGAGCAGCCGCGGCGTGCCGCTCCTGGTGTCGATGGCGACGGAGTAGACGGCCTGCGCGTTGAAATACGGACTGTCGTCGAACTCCCAGGCGCCACCGCGCCGGCGTCCGATGAACAGACCCTTGCGGGTACCCACGGCAAGCAGGACCTCGGCCATGCCGATCACCTCCGGGACGTCTTTGTCCAGGTAGTCGTCAGATACCGGTCAGTCTGCACCCGGCCACTGACAGCCACCCCGGTCAAGCATGTCACCGCAGGTCACAGCGGTGCTGTCGACCTGTCGCAGAGATGGGCCGGGTCCGTTGCGGCATGTGCCTGCGCGAGAGGGGCGTCCCGTGCGACCGTCGATGAGGACGGCTCGTCGTGAGCAACGGGGCGGCCCTGCCCGTATGGGAGGTCGGTCCGGCCTGTCGGTGCGCTCGTGAGGAGGATGCCTTTGATGGCGTTCCGTGGTCCCAAGGTGTGGCTGTGGCGCTGGCGGCGCAATCCGCTCAGGCGCCGGGCCGACGTGGTGGAGGCCTGGGTGGTGCTGGCCGCCTGGCTGCTGACCGTCGTGGCCGGGGTGCTGGCCGGTATCGTCGCGGCCCGGTCGGTGGAGCACGGACTGGCCAGGGAACGCGCCGACTGGCACCCCGCTGTCGCCCGCGTCGTCGCGCAGGCCCCTGGAAGGCCCGCCGCCCCGGGCGAGGGCGGCGAGCAGGTCTGGGCCGAGGTGCGCTGGACCGTGGCCGACGGGTCGGCGCACACCGGCCAGTCCCGGGTCGCCCAGGGCAGCAGGGCCGGGGCGCCGGTCACCGTCTGGACCGACTCGCACGGGCACCTGGTCACCCGTCCCACGACCGCCTCCGAGGCCGCCTTCCGCGCGACCTTGATGGGCGGCCTGGTGGGCGCGTGCGCCGCGACGGTCCCCTTCGTCGGCGGCCTCGTCCTGCGGGGACGCCTGGAGCGCCGCCGCATGGACCGCTGGGACGCGGAATGGGCCCGACTCGGGCCCCAGTGGGGACGGATGACCGGGTGAGCCCTGTCCCGGGCGTGCCTACAGCCCCGCCAGCACCTCCCGGCAGGATCTGAGCAAGGCCTCGTCCCGCGCGATGTCATGGCTGCCGTACGCGCCCTTGCGGGCCGTGTGACGCCGGGGAGCGGCCAGCTCCGCCGTCACCAGGTCCCGCAGGGGTGCCGCCGCCGGGCCCATGGCGGCAAGACACCGGGCGACCGGGCCGCGTGCGCGGGGACTCTGCGACCAGGCGGCCCGGAACACCGGCAGCACCGGCTCCGGGTCCCGGACGATGTGCCACAGCGCGCACGCGGCCGACGTCCGCTGCCGGACCGGCCCCGCACCGGCCGCCCGGCGCAGCTCCGGCAGGGCCGCGCGGGCGGCCGGACCCAGCCTGCCCAGCTGCTGTGCGGCCAGGCGGCGGCCTTCCGGCTCGCCCTGGGTCAACTCCCGCAGCAGGACCGGCAGGACGGCCAGGGCGTCGCCGTCCGCCGACCACAGCGCGCCCGCCGCCGTGGCCGCGTGCCGGGTGTGCAGCAGTGCTCGCAGGGCCGGCACCGCCTGCGCGGCGGCCCCGAGGGAATCCAGTGTCTCCACGACCCGTCCGGCAACGGCGCCCCGCGCTCCGAGTCCGTCCGGCGCACCGGACAGCAGGCGCAGGATCTCCGGTGCCGCATCCCTGGCCCCGACGGCCTTGAGCGCGGACAGGAACGGGGCGGCCAGCGTGCCGGCATCGGGGGAGTCCAGCGGGATCCGTCCCAGCCGATGCCGCAGCGCGGGGGCCAGGGGAGCCGCGGCCGGGCCCAGGTGGGCGATCTCGAACCCCAGGCCGACGGGCACGGCCGAGCCCGCAAGGACTTGGGCCAGGAACGGGAGCGCCCGCGGATCGCCGGTCCTGGCCAGGCCCTTGAGCGGGCCGCCCAGGGTGGGCGCGCCGCGCTCCCAGCGGTGCGTCCACAGGTCGGGCCGGGCGGTCACCAGGGCGTGGAGGTCGTCCGCGGCGGGCGCGGCCAGGCCGTACAGCTCCGCCAGGACCGAGACGGCGGCGTCCCGTAATCGCTCGTGATCGGTGTCCAGCTGGGCGCCCACCAGGGACACGGGCCGGGCGCAGTCGGTGCGCCAACCGCGGAACAGCGTCGCCGCCATCCACACCGCGTTGCACCGGTCCATCGGGTCCGGACTGGTCAACTGCCCGGTGAGCAGCGCGATCCGGTCGGCGGCCCGGTCGCCGAGCGCGGTGTGCAGGGTGCGCAGCAGCTGGGCGCCCTCCTCGTCCGAGGGCCGCAGCCGCCGGATCCGCCGCACGAGGGTGTCCGCGCCGTCGCAGTCAGGGACGCGGCCGCGGTGCGCGGACCGGTCCCGCAGCAGCCGTACGGCGGTCGGCACCAGGTGGGCGGGGAGCCGGTCGGGCGCGGCGAGCGCGAGCTGGCCCAGCGCGGCCAGCCGCAGCCCCGGGCCGTGGGGCGGGGTGCTCTGGGCGGTCAGCACGTCCAGCGCGGCGGTGTGCGCCGGGTGGAGGCGTGCGAACAGGCCGAGGGCCCGCACGAGCGCCAGCAGGACCCGGTCCTCGCGCTCGGCCGGAATCCGCTGCCGCAGCAGGTCCAGGACGCGGGCCGGACCGTCGACGCACCGTACGACAGCCCCGGCGGCCGCCCGGCGCACCCGCGCGTCAGGATCCCCGAGGAGGACCACGAACACCTCGGAGTGCGCGCGCACCTCCTCACGCGCGCGTGCGTCGCCGCTCTCCGCGCCGATGCTGACCAGCAGTTCCACGATGCAGACCCGGTCCGGCACCGTCTCGCGGGCCGCGAGCGAGACCAGGAAGGGAACGCAGGCCAGCGTCGAGTCGTACACGTTTCCCTCGTGGTGCACCGCGCCGTACAGGCCGTCGAGCGCGGTCTGCCGCTCGGCGGCGTCCGCGGAGGCCAGTGACCGCAGCCATCCGGGCACGTCCTCCGCGCTGCCGTACGCGTGCCGCAGCGAGGCCCAGTCGACCTCGTCGATCCCCGTGAACACGTTGTCCTCCCCAGGCCGGTGCCAGCTGATCGCGAGTGTGCACCACGGCACTGACAACGGTGCGGAACCGCACGCTGACTGTGTGCGATCCGTCGGCTGTCACCGGCCACGGGAGCGGATCCCTTCCCGGACGCCCGGGAAGGGATCAGTTCAGGCCGGGCAGGGCACGCTCCAGGATCGCGTCGAGGCCGGCTCCGGCGGGCAGGGTGCCGAACGCGTGGCCCCAGTCGCCGCCCAGGCGGCTCGCGCAGAACGCGTCCGCGACCGGGTGCGGGGCGTACCGGACCAGCAGGGAGGCCTGCAGGGCCAGGGCCATCCGCTCGACCAGCCGACGGGCGCCCACCTGGTCGGTTTCGGCCAGCTGCTGCCGGAGCGAGACCAGGGCCGCGTCCAGGCGGGCGTCCGCCCCGCGCGCGAGGGCGAGTTCGGCGAACAGGGCCTCGGTGGTGTCCGGCTCCCGGCCGAGGGCCCGCAGCACGTCGAGCGCGTTGACGTTCCCGGAGCCCTCCCAGATGGACAGCAGGGGCGCCTCCCGGTAGTGGCGGGGCATGCCGGAATCCTCGACGTACCCGTTGCCGCCCAGGCACTCCAGGGCCTCCGCGGTGAACGCCGGGCCCCGCTTGGTGACCCAGTACTTGCCGACGGCGGTGGCGATCCGCCGAAAGGCCCGCTCCCCGGCGTCCCCGCGCACCGCCCGGTCCGCCGCTCCCGCCAGCCGCAGCGTGAGCGTCGTCGCCGCCTCCGACTCCAGCGCGAGGTCGGCCAGGACGTTGCGCATCAGCGGCTGGTCGATCAGGCGGGCGCCGAACGCGCTGCGGTGGCGCGCGTGGTGGCCCGCCTCGACGAGCGTCTTGCGCATCAGGGTCGCCGAGGACATCACGCAGTCCAGACGGGTGCAGTTGACCATCTCGATGATCGTCTTGACCCCGCGGCCCTCCGGCCCGACCAGCCACGCCACCGTCCGGTCGAACTCCGGCTCCGAGGAGGCGTTGGACCGGTTGCCGAGCTTGTCCTTCAGACGCTGGACGCGGAAGGTGTTGCGGCTGCCGTCCGGCAGGATGCGCGGCACCAGGAAGCAGGACAGGCCGCCCGGAGCCTGCGCCAGCACCAGGAACACGTCGCACATGGGCGCAGAGGTGAACCACTTGTGCCCGCGCAGCGTGTACACGCCGGGCTCGTCGGTGGGCGTGGCCGTGGTGGTGTTCGTCCGGACGTCGGAGCCGCCCTGCTTCTCGGTCATGCCCATCCCCGCGAGCAGGCCGGGCTTCTCGGTGGGCACCCGCAGTCCGGGTTCGTAGACGCGGCTGGTGAGCAGCGGCTCGTAGACCTTGGCCAGATCCGGTTGGGCGCGCAGGGCGGGTACCGCCGCGTACGTCATCGACGTCGGGCAGCCGTGCCCGGCCTCGGTGTGGCCCCACACCAGCCCGCCCGCGGTGCGGGCCACATGGGCGCCGGGCCGGTCGTCCGCCCAGGGCGCGCCGGCCAGGCCCTCGGCGACCGCCGTCCGCATCAGGTGGTGCCAGCTGGGGTGGAAGTCGACCTCGTCGATCCGGTGGCCGTAGCGGTCGTGGGTGCGCAGCTCCGGCTCGTGCCGGTTCGCCTGCTCGCCCCACTCCTGGGCCTCCTCGCTGCCCGCGCGCAGCCCCAGCCGCCGGATGTCGTCCTCGGCCCAGCCGGCGCCCTCCCGGCGCAGCCCTTCGAGCAGGGCACGGTCCTCGGAGGCGTCGTAGGGGGCCAGGGGTGGGGCCTGGTTGGTGACGTCATGGGTGGCGGACGGCGACGGCGACGGTGCGGGGATCGAGACCATACAGCCATGTTGCACTCTTCCTACGGCTGTAGCAATAGTGCAACAACGAGGCGCACGTACAGTACGTGTCCATGCGCATGAACGTGTCGGCCGCGCCGGATGAAGCGGTTCTGCGGCCCCTGTCCGCGCGGTCGGTCGTGCTGAGCCTGCTGCTGGGCGTGCACCCGCCCGAGCTGCCGGTGAAGGACCTGGTCCGGCTGGTGGAGCCGTTCGGCGTCGGCGGCTCCACGCTCCGGGCCGCACTGAGCCGGATGGTGGCCGCGGGGGACCTCAGGCGCACGGACGCCGTCTACCGGCTCAGCGACCGGCTGCTGGCCCGCCAGCGCCGCCAGGACGACGCGGTGCAGCCACGCACGCGCGCGTGGCGCGGCGACTGGGAGATGGTGGTGATCACGGTGACGGGCCGAGGCCCCGCCGAACGCGCCGAGCTGCGCACCCGGTTGACCGCCCTGCGCCTGGCCGAACTCCGCGAGGGCGTGTGGCTGCGTCCGGCCAACCTCGGCCGGTCCCTGCCGGGCGACCTCGCGCGCGTGACCCTGTCGTACACCGCACGCCCCGACGGTTCCCCACGGGACCTGGTCGCCCGCCTGTGGCCGGTGGAGACCTGGGCGGACACCGCGCGGAGCCTCCTGGAGCGCGCGGCCGACGCCCGTCGTCCGGCCGACCGCCTCACCGCCTTCGCCGCGGTCGTACGCCATCTGCTCACCGACCCCGTGCTGCCCCCAGAACTGCTGCCCGCGGACTGGCCGGGGGAGACCCTGCGGACCGCCTACGCCGGGTACCGCCGGGACCTGGCCGCCTCCGTCGGGCATCCGGAGTGATTGCGGTGAGCGCTCAGGAGGAGCTGGTGCGGTTCCTGCGGGCTCGTTTCCAGGAGGACGCGCAGGTGGCCCGGGATGCGATCGTGGGCGCCCCGGGCGCGGTCTGGGGTGTGCTCGCGGACGACATCGAGCAGGTGCTCACCTCCCAGGACGGCCGCACCACGCACACCCCTCTGGTGCAGTTCGGCGCCGACGACCCGGTGAAGCTGCTCACGCACGTGGCGCGCCACGATCCGGCCCGGGTGCTGCGCGAGCTCGACGCCAGGCAGGCGCTGCTGGACGAGCACGGGGCACGGCACGGCCGGTGCCGTACGTGCGCCGGGCGCCGGCTGACGACCGGACTCCGCTCACCGTGCGCCACGCTGCGCCTGCTGGCCCTGCCGTTCGCCGGCCATCCGGATTACGACCCGTCCTGGTGCCGGCCGCCGAGCCGCTGACCCGTTGACCGTCCGGTCGTCCTCCGTGAGCCCTGCGGTTCGCGTCCTCCTGCCGAAGACCGCGTCATCGGCCACCTGGTCCTGGTGAACAAGCGGGGGATGCCGCCGCATGAGACGCGCGGTGAAATCGAGCGCCTGACGGAGCGCTACGGCATCATTGAATGGAGAGTCGAAAAGAACGCCTGTCAGGCCTCCACCATGCAGGACCAGGAGGTACGTACGTACCTCGCCGGCCGCGGGTGCCTGATCTCCGGTCACCACACGAACAGCAGCAAGTGGGACTCGGACTTCGGCGTGGCTTCCATGGCGCCCTCTTCGAAGGGCGGCGGGACGGCGGCATCCTGATCCGTCTGCCGTCGCAGGCTCAGCCCGAGTTTTCGCGCGCTCATCGAGCAGCTCCGCTCGTGGTGCCCGGAGGCCAGGGGCCTGACGAACACGGTCATGGCGCCGTGTTTCGCGGAGATCGCTGCCGCGAACTCATGGTGTCGGACCTCTCCGGCCGGCGCGTGCAGACCTCGGAGTTCTTAGCGAGCGCGACCGGGCCGGACAGATGCTCTTGGACATTGACTTCGCCTTGCAGCAGCAGGGCGCCGGCGCCCGGAACGACGCCATGAGCCGGTGAAGGAGGAGACGTGGCAACTCCGCTGACCGCCGATCGACTTGTCGCGGCCCTCGAGGCCGAGGGCCTGGTCGTGCACGAGGTGCGCGACTGGCGCCACCACAACCGCAACGCCAAGGGGGCCTGGGGCCCGGTGAACGGCGTGACGCTCCATCACACCGTCACCTCCGGCACGGCCTTCTCCGTCGACCTCTGTTACGACGGCCACCCCGGCCTTCCCGGCCCGCTCTGCCACGGGGTCATCGACAAGAAGGGCGAGGTCTGGCTGGTCGGCAACGGCCGGGCCAACCACGCCGGAGGCGGGGATCCCAAGGTCCTGGCCGCGGTGGTCGCCGAGGACTACGGCGCCAAGCCCCCGCCGACGCACGAGCATGAGGGCTCTTCGGGCGCCGTGGACGGCAATGCGCACTTCTATGGCTTCGAATGCGTGAACCTGGGGGACGGCACGGATCCGTGGCCGGCCGTCCAGGTCAACTCCATGGTCAAGGCTGCTGCCGCCCTCTGCCGCGTCCACCAGTGGAGTGCGAAGAGCGTGGTCGGCCATCTGGAGTGGTCCGACCAGAAGTCGGACCCGAAGGGCGCTCCTGTGGCCATGCCGGACGTGCGGGCCAAGGTCGCGGCCTGCCTCACGGGGAAGCCGGGAGCCTTGCCGGTTCCGGCTCCGTCGAAACGTGCCCTTGCACCGGACTCCGCGCTTGAGCAGCGCATGGCCGCCTTGGAGAAGCGCCTCACCGCCTTGGAGGCAAAGGTGACGTGACCACTGTGTCCTTCGTTCGCAGGAGGTGGTCGGGGCAGGTGTCCGGCTCGGGGCACGGCGACCACCGGACCCACCGCGATGCCGATCAGCACGGCCACCCGGCTACGCGGACCGCGCCGCCCCCATCAGCGCGTCCCAGTCGGCCAGTTTGACCACGCCCCGGCCGAGTTGCGCGCCCAGTGCGGCCTCGGCGCGTTCGATGGCCAGCCAGCCCGCCCACGGCACCGGATCGATGCCCGCGTCCCGCAGCGCCGCGAGCGCGTCTTCGGGCACCTCCCTGCGGGCGAGCGCGGGCGCGTCGGCGAGCAGGGAGGCCGCGGTCTCCTTGGCGCACGGCCGGTTGGTGCCGATGACTCCCGTCGGACCGCGTTTGATCCAGCCGGCGACGTACTCGCCCGGTGAGGCCACGCCGTCGCGCAGGACGCGGCCCTCCCGGTGCGGCACGGTGCCCCTTGCCGCGTCGAACGGCAGCCCCTCCAGCTGCACTCCGCGATAGCCCACCGAACGCAGCACCAACTGGGCCGGCACGTCCTCGTGCCGTCCGGTGCCCGTCACCCCGCCCTGCCCGTCCGGTGCCGTCCGCTCGAAGCGCACGGCACCCACCCGGCCGCCCTCCGCGAGCAGTTCCACGGGCCGCAGGAAGAACCGCATCCTTATCCTGCGGGCCGTCCGCCGGGGCGGCCCGGCCGCCCAGCCGCGCAGCGCCTCCACGTTGCGGCGTTGTACGGCGGGCAGTGCGGAGGGGTCGGCGTATCCCGGATCGAGCGCCAACTCGTCCGGATCCACGCTCACTTCGGTGTCGGGCAGGGCGCCCAGCTCGCGCAGTTCCTTGGTGGTGAAGCGAGCCTGCGAGGGGCCGCGCCTGCCGACCATGTGCACCTCGGCGATGCCGCTCGCCGCCAGGGTGTCCAGCGCCGCCTGCGGCATGTCCGTCGGGCGCAGTTCTCCGGCGCCCCGCACCAGCATCCGGGTGACGTCCACGGCCACATTGCCCACGCCGATGACCACCGCCGACCGGACATCGCGCACGAACCCCGCGTCGGCCGCGTCCGGATGCGCGCTGTACCAGGACACGAATTCGGTCGCCGACCAGCTGCCCGGCAGCTCCTCGCCGGGGATCCCCAGGTGGCGGTCGGCGGCGGCGCCCACGCAGTACACGACCGCGTGGTACATCGTCCGCAGTCGCGCCACGGGCACTCCGCCGGGGCCGCCCACCCGGACCCCGCCGAGGAAGCGCACCCGGTCGTGCTCCAGCACCGTACGCAGGCTGCCCTGCAGGGACTTGATCTTCTCGTGGTCCGGGGCGACGCCGTAGCGCACCAGGCCGTAGGGGCACGGCAGCCGGTCCAGCACGTCCACATGCACCTCGGGATCCTGCTGGACCAGGGTCTGGGCGGTGTAACACCCGCTCGGCCCGGAGCCGACGACGGCGACACACAGCACTGCGGTGCTCCTTGCTCGAAGGATTCGAAGGAGGAAGGTGTGCGGACGGCTCCAGCATGGCACCGCCCGGCCCACACCGGCAGGGGCCGGCGGGGTGACCTGGACGCGTGTCCGCCCGAATGGAGTGTGATCATGAGGTTACGTTGCGTGTGTGCTAGAAGCATCCTTTCTTAATCTTTCCGATCGGCGTGTGCAGGACGGCACGGTGTCCGTGCGGCCCGCCTGGAAGGTGCAGGGGCACGGGGGCGTCACGTCCTGGGTCCACGTCCGCCTGGCCTTCTCCGACGGAGCGCGCGTCGACGCCGTGGCCGTGGTGACCGGGGGAGAAGTGTCCATCGAGGACGTCAAGGCGCAGCCCGCCCTGTCCCTCGCCGACCTGACCGTGCTCGCCGACTGGATCGAGGATCCGCTGCTGGAGGCGTGCGGGGTGGCGTCCGAGGGGGCGTCCGAGGGCTCGCACGAGGTCTCCGGCGCGGGATCCGGCGCAGGGGGACGGGCACAGTGGGACGCCGGCCACGCGGGAGGGCGGCGCGCCCGCCCGGCCTGGCCGCGCGGTATCGAGGGGTGCAGGCTGGCCGCCCGGGAATACCGTGCGGCCCAGGAGGAGGGCGCCGACCCGGTCCTCGCGGTGATGTGCGCGACCGGGCACAGCCGCCGGCGCTCCCTCTGGCTGATCGCGCAGGCACGGGACGCCGGTTTCCTGGCGCCTCGTCATGCCAGGCGGTGAAAGGGAGGCGGCGGAAAGGGTGGTGACAGGGAGTCGGACGACGGCCGGCCCGGTGCCCGCTACTCGTCCCGCTACTCGTCCCGCTACTCGTCCCGCTCCTCCGTCGCGAAGAACCGCGACAGATCCTGCTGCCGCCCCGCCTCGGTGTCCGCTTCGCTCCCCGGGGGCGTTCCCAGCTCCCAGTCGAGCCCGTACCGCTCGAACAGCTCGGCCCGCAGCACCGGGACGGGCATCGGCACCCCCGGGACCAGCGCCGCGTACACCGCTCCCATCAGCAGGGCCCGCAGCAGGGGATAGTCGGCCGCCACGTCCTCGGAGCCGTACCGGGCGACGGTGTCGCCGAGCAGCTCCGACAGGCGCCGCTGCTCCGGGCACTGCACGAAGCCCTCGGCCTGGAGCAGCCCCGCCATGTGCTGGCGCATGAGCACCGGCCGGTCGCGGGCGAGGCCCAGGATGGCGTCGACGGCGCGGGCCAGCCGCTCGCGGCCGTCCTCGGTGTGCGGCTCCCGCTCCAGCGCCTCCTCCAGTGTGCGGTGCATCAACCGGTGCACGGCGGACTGCACCAACTGGCGCTTGCCGGGGAAGTAGTACGACACGAGTCCGCGCGCCGAACCGGCCCGGTCCGCGATGTCGGCCAGCGTGGTGGCCTCGAAGCCGTGCTCGTCGACCAGCTCCACCGCGGCCTGCAGCAGCCGCTCCCGGGAACGTCGCCGCAACTCTTCATTGACCGAGGCGCTGCGCGGGGACATCCTGTAACTCCTGCGTTGACTGGCTGCCAGCCAACTATACTCAACGCCGAGGCACCGCTCTGCGCGGGGCCAGTCCAGGGCTGCCGCCCGTCTGGGGCGACGCGGGGGATCGTCTCAGACGGGCGGTGCGGGGGCGCCGGTCCCGCCGCTGCCGCCCGCCGGGTGCCCCGTCACCGCAGGTGGCAGGGGTGTCAGGGCGAGCGGGAGCGGCGGTCCGCTCGGCCGGATCACGCAGCGCACCAGGGCCGGACGGAGCGGGGTCGGCCCATCAGGGGCGGACGGAGCCGGGGCGGCCCATCAGGTCCAGCACCGGCAGCAGCGCGGCGGGCCGCTCGGCCACCGGCAGATGGGCCACGAAGTGCACCCGGCAGCCCAGCGCGGCTGCCCCACCGTCCGCCGCCTTGTTGTCGCCGACCATGAGCACCTGCCGCGGATCGGTGCCGAGCGCCTCGCAGGCGACCGAGAACAGCCTCGGGTCCGGCTTCTGGACACCGTGCTCGTACGACAGCGCGTACGCGTCCACGTACCCGTCGAGCCCGTGCTCGCGGAAGACCGGCCGCAGGTCCCAGCCGATGTTGCTGACCACGCCGATCCCGATGCCGCGCTCACGGAGCGCGTGCAGCACCTCGGCGGCGTCGGGGTACGGGGACCAGGCGGCGGGGGACATGTGCCGGTCGTACAGCGCGTCGTGGAGACCGGGGTCGGGCAGGGGCACTCGCCGGGACAGCCCGGTGTAGGCGGCCCGGTGCAGCTCGGTGCTCTCGTCGCGCACCGCCCACAGACCGGCGAGGTCCCCCGGCAGTTCGGCCGGGTCCGCCCCGCCGGCCTGCGCGCCGGCCCTCTCCAAGGCCCGTGCGGTCTCGGCGAGTTCGGATTCGGAGAGGGCGAAGGGTGTCTGGGCCAGGACGGCTCGCAGCCAGGACTCGGGGGACTCGATGCGGAAGAGGGTTCCGGAGAAATCGAAGAGGACGGCAGCCATGCGCCGGACCCTACCGGGGGCCTGTCCGGCGCCGTCCGCCGTCCGGTGTGCGTCAGTTCGGCGGGGCGGCCGGTGGGCGCCCCGGAACCCGACGGCCGGCCAGCCGGCCGCCGGCGGCTCAGCCGAGCGCGCGCACCCCCGGCACGAGCGCGACCAGCACCGGGATCACCGGGACCAGGGCGGCGGCCGCCGTCAGCCGCAGCCGGCGCATGGCGGTCAGCCGGTCCGGGGGAGTGAGCAGCCGGTGCACACGCTGCGGGACGTGGGCCTGCGGGGTGGGGCCGGGCCCGAACACGCCCCGGTCCTCGTTGAGTTCCACCAGGGCGAGCGCGGTCGTCAGCCGGCCGAAGCGGCGCGAGGCCATGTCGTCGGCGGCCAGCTCGACCAGTCGGTGCATCTCGTCGCGGAACGCGGCGAACACCGGCACCTGGGGGAATCCGCTCGCCAGGGCGGCCGAGCAGTGCAGCAGCCAGTCGTGCCGGGCCTGCGCGTGCCCCTCCTCGTGGGCGAGCACGGCGTCCAGCTGCCGCCCCTTCAACCGGCGCAACGCGGCCGTGGTGACCACGAGTTGGGGTGCCGCACCGGGCAGCCACCAGGCGTCCGGACGCTCCCCCTCCAGCAGGACGAGCCGCCCGCCCGCGCGCTCCTCACCCGGCAACAGCGGTGCACGAACAAGGAGTTCGGCCCGACGGCGGCGGCGCCCCGCACCGGCCCGGACGACCTCACGGACCAGCATCGCCAGGCTCCACAGCCCGGCGCAGGCGAGCGCCACTGCGACCGTCGCCGCCCAGGGGCCGCTCGCGCCGAGCACGTACGCGTCCACGACCGCGCGTGGCGCCCGGGCGAACACGTGCCCGCGCACCGCCTGCCAGGCCGCCGCGGCGCTCAGCGTCATCGACAGCGCGCAGCACAGCAGCACGCCCGCCACGACGCACTGCCACACCCACAGGGCGACCACCGGCTCGCGGTCGGGCCAGTCGGCCCGGGCGAGCAGTCGTGGGCCCACGACGGCGGTCAGGGCGCCGAGCAGCAGCAGTGCCACGGGGACCATCATGGGCAGCACCCTATGAGTGCCGAGCCGCTCACGGGTACGGTGCCCGGCGTCGAAGTGACGCAGGCAACGCCCGTGATTGCGGCGGGCGACGCTCGTGATCCTCGCGGGCGGCGCTCCTGAATCCGGCGGGCCGTGCCCGTGGTTCTCACGGGCGGCGCTCCTGTGTTCCGGCGGGCGCAGTTCCTGAGGGGGGCGGGCGGCGTTCCTGATTCCGGCAGACGGAGTCCCTGAGTCCGGCGGACGGTGCTCGTCCCTCGTGCGGGAAGGACCCGTCGGATCACATCGTCATGAGCATCGCCACCATCCCTATCCCCATCGACAGCCGGCACGCCCGCGCCAGTTCGGGACGGTCGCCCCAGCGCGCCGCCACCGTCCCGTCCGCGGGGGCTCCCGCGGGCACCAGGCGGGCCCCGGACACGAGGACGTAGCCGGTGAAGTAGAGCAGGAGCGCACCCGTCACCAGCGGCACTCCGGCGCCGGTGTGCGCATGGTGATGAGAGGTGGGGGAGGCCGCCATGACGAGGGACATGTAGACCATCGCCCCGGTTCCCACCAGATGGTGCAGATGGTGCGGGCCACTGCGTGCGGTCCACAGGTCGCGCAGTGCCGCCGCCCCGAACACGGCCGCGTACAGCGGCCACGCCCACCCCGGCGGGGTGAACGCCGTGGCGGGCACGGCCATCACGGCCATCCCGAACCCCATCAGCGCCTCGCCGCCCGCGGCACGGCGTTGCTCCTCGACCCCGCTGCGCATCCGCAGCAGGCAGTAGGCCCCGGTCGCGGCGCACAGCGCGACCAGCAGCCAGGCCGGCGACGTCGGTCCGTGCACGCGCACCTCCCCAGCTCGACGGAGGGTCGAGGGATGCGATGCCCACGGCAGGCGGGGCGCACGCGAGCGCAAGGGTGTACACGGGGAGCATTCGCCGGAGCGCAGCAGGTGAGGGGGTCCGCCAGTAAATCTTTTATAGATGAAACATATGTGAAACACATGCTAAATTGTTGATATGAGCAGTGCGACCCCCCACCGTCTTCCCCTCGCCGGTGCGCTCCGTCTCGGGCGGCCCTCCGACATCTGGTTCAAGCCCGCACTGAGCGCGGTCACCGCGGTCGCCCCGCCCAACCTGACCCTGCTGGCGCTCGGCCACCTCGACCTGGCCATGTACACGATGGCCGGCTCGCTGTGCGCGCTCTACGGCCACAACCGGCCCTACGCCGCCCGCGCCCGCACCCTCGCCCGGGTCGTGCTCGGCATGGTCGGCGGCCTCGCCGTCGCCCTGGTCGCGGCGTCGGTCACCTCTGACGCCGTCGTGCTGGTCACCGTCGGCGCGCTCATGGCGGCCGTGCAGAAGGCGGTGTGCGACGCCGGCCGCATCGGTCCGCCGGGGAACGTGGTGCTCACCTTCATCAGTTCCGCGTCGCTGTTCGTGCCGCAGAGTCTCGGCCAGGTCCCCGGCCATGTCGGACTGGCCCTGGCGGCGGGTGTCTGGGCCTGGTTGGTCGGTATGGCCCCCGGGCTGCTGCGCCCGCACGGTCCCGAGCGCCGTGCCACCGCCCGGGCTCTGAACGTAGCTGCCGCGTACGCCGAAACCGGCACCGGCGGTACTGGCAGCATCGGTGGCACCGTCGGCACCGGTGGCACCGGCCGTACTGGCAGCACCGGCGGTAATGGTGACACCGGCGAAGGGCATGCCCGGGCCCGTGCCGCGTGCGCCGCCGCCGTCCATGCCGCCTGGCAGTCCCTGTCGGCCGCAGGACCCCGCCCCGACCGCACCCGGCGTGCCCTCGAAGGGCTCCTGGTGCGCGCCGAGGTCGCCCTCGCAGCCCCCGCCGACGCCGATCCCGGGCGGCTGCGCGTCTGGGCCCGCGACCTGCGCGGCACCGGCCGGGTCCCGCGGGCCGAGCTGCCCCGGGCCGCGGCCGACGAACTGCTCGGCGTGGACGTCGAACCCGGCTGCCCGCGCCGCCCGTTGCGCCACCGGCTCGCCCCCCTCGCCCCCGTCGCCGCCCGCACCGCGATCGGCTGCGCCCTCGCCGGCTACGCCTCCCTCGCGCTGGGCGTCGGCCGCCCGTACTGGGCCCTGGTCACCGCGGCTTCCCTCTACCAGGTGAACGTCACCCTGACCTGGAGCCGGGGTGTCCAGCGCGTCGTGGGCAACCTGGTCGGCGTCCTCGTCTTCGCCGCCGTCGCCCCGCTCGCCCACCTCCACCAGGCCGCCCTGGTGCTGTGCTGCCTCGCCTTCAACTTCGGCGCCGAGGCGCTGATCGGCCGCAACTACTGGCTCGGCAGCGTGTGCGTCACGCCGATGGCCCTGCTCGTCACCGAGTTCGCCCGCGCCCAGGACCCCGGCCGGCTGATCACCGAGCGGGTCGTGGACACCGTCGTCGGCGCGCTGGTCGGTTTCGTCGCGGCCGTGGTCGTCACCAACCGCCGTGCGGGCGACCGGATCGAGCACGCGCTCACCGCTGTCGAACGCGCCCGCGAACAGGCCGCACGCCTCCTGGCCGAGCCGCACCCGGCGCCCCGCGCCCTGGAGACGGCCCGCCGCGCCCTCGCCGCCGCCCTGGTCGATCTGCGCGCCACCGCCGACGCAGCCTTGGGCGAATGGTGGCAGCGCGCCCTGCCCGAGGAGCGGGTCGTGCTCGCCGAACAGGCGGGACACCGTACGCTCGCCGCGACGGTACGACGCCAGGGGTTCGCCCCCTTGGACCAGAACACGGGCGCGACGACGGAGGACATACGGCCATGACGGCGACGAACGGACGTCCGCAGGCCCAGAGCGACGCGGCCGAAGGGCGCCCGGCGAACGGGAGCGACGGGGTGAGGGCGCGGCCTGAGGACGGGATCGGCGAGCCGGGCGGGCGGGCGGAGGACGGGAGCGACGCCCCGGATGGGCAGCCGGGACACGGGAGCGACGCGGTGCACACGGACACCGTCTCCACCGTCGTCCGGCAGTGGCAGGCCGTGCACCCCGGCCTGGACACCGGCCCCATGGAGGTCATCGGCCGGATCAACCGCTGCGCCGCCCTTCTCCAGCAGGCCGAGGACGCTCCGCTGCGCCGGGCCGGCCTCAGCCGCCCCGAGTTCGACCTGCTCGGCGCGTTGCGCCGCACCGGCCACGAGCTGACCCCGGGAGAGCTGGTCCGGGAGACCTTCTCCTCCGGGGCCGCCGTCACCAAGCGGCTCAAGCAGCTGACCGAACGCGGTCTGGTTGAGCGGCGCGGTGACACCCGGGACCGGCGCGTGGCGCACGTCCGGCTCACCGACGCCGGCCGTGACCTCGTCGACGGCATCCTCCCCGAACAACTCGCCTACGAGACGACCGTGCTGTCCGCCCTCGCCCCCGAGGGCCGGGGCGAACTGGCCGCCCTGCTCGGTGACCTGCTGGGCCGTCTGGAGGGCCGCGCGGGCGTGCTGCACGCCTGAGCCCTAGAGCACGTCGTGCACCGTGCGGCGGTGGGTGGAGCGCCGGTCCTCGATCTGCGGCCAGCGGTCGCCGTAGACGTTGCGGGTGACGGGCGGCTCGCGCAGGAAGTCGTGCGGGAATCCGAGCGGGACGGCGCTCACCTCCTCCAGGCGGGCCACCGCGTCGGCGTCGAGCCGGACCCCGGTGCTCGCCAGATTGTCGGCCAGTTGCGCCTCCTTGGTCGCCGCGACGATGGGGACGACGTTCCCCGGGCGGCCGCGCAGCCAGGCGAGAGCCACCTGCGCCGGGCTCCAGCCGCCCTGCTCGGCGATCTCGGTCACGGCGCCGATGACGTCCTCCTCCCACGCCTGTGTCCCGGTGCCGAGGGTCGCGAGGCGGCCCGTCTCCCCGCGCCGGTACTTCCCGGTGAGCTTGCCCGATGCCAGGGGCGCCCAGGCGAACACGGCCAGGTCGAACGCCCGGGCCTGCGGGAGGAGTTCACGCTCCGGAGTGCGCTCCAGCAGGCTGTAGCGCAGCTGCGAGCCCGCGAAACAGGTCCAACCACGCAGCTCCGCAAGGGTGTTGGCCTGTGCGATCTCCCATGCCGGCCAGTCCGAGACCCCGATGTACAGCACCTTCCCCGAGCGCACCAGGTCGTCCAGGGCCCGCATCACCTCCTCGACGGGGGTGAAGTTGTCGCGGGCGTGCACCCACAGGACGTCGAGCCGGTCGGTGCGCAGCCGCTCCAGGCTCGCCTCGACCGACTGCACCAGGTTCTTGCGGTGGTTGCCGGCCGTGTTGACGTCGCCGTCGCGTGTGCCGCACGTGTACTTGCTGGCCAGCACGAAGGAGTCGCGCCGCCCGTGGAGCAGCTCGCCGAGGATCCGCTCCGAGCTGCCGTCCGTGTAGTTGTTCGCGGTGTCGAGGAAGTTGCCGCCCGCGTCGGCATAGGCGTCGACGATCCGGGCGCTGGTCTCCTTGTCCGCGCCCCACCCCCAGTCGTCGCCGATGGTCATCGTGCCGAGGGCAAGTTCGCTGACGCGCAGACCGGTCCGTCCGAAGAGCGTGTAACGCACGTGTGCTGTCCTTTCCGAGCAGGTGCAGAGCAGGTCCCGGGGCCGTGTGCACGACGCTAGGAGCTGGAGCCCGCTCGAAGGCAAGCCGCGGGTCAGCCCTCCTGGCCCGCCCGGTGCACGCCGAAGGCTGCCCCCTGCGGGTCCCGCAGCACCGCGATGCGCGGGCCGTCCGGCACGTCCGTGGGCGCCATGACGACCTCGCCGCCCGCCTGCCGGGCGACCTGGGCCGTGGCGTCCACGTCGTCCGCCGCGAAGTACGGCAGCCAGTGCGCGGGCACCTCGGGCGGATACCGGTCGCCCATGTCGGCCATCCCGCCGAAGTCCTCCCCGCCGATGCCCCATTGCGTGTACCACTGCGAGGCGTTGACGCTCCAGCCGAAGACCGTGGTGTAGAAGTCCCGGGCCCGGTCGGGAGCACGGGTCGCCAGCTCCACCCAGCCGAGCGTGCCGGGCGCGTTGAACAGCCCGGCGCCGGGGAATGCCCGTGCCTGCCACAGCTGGAACGCGGCGCCCGTCGGATCGAGGGCCACGGCGAAACGGCCCACGTCGAAGACGTCCATCGGCCCGAGGACCACCGTGCCGCCCGCCTCCTCCACCCGCCGTGCCGCCTCGTCGGCGCCCGCCACCGCGAACGACACGTTCCAGGCGACCGGCTGGGACTCCTGGTAGAGCGGGGTCAGCGCGGCCACCGCCGCGTCTCCCAGGTGCGCCACGGTGTAGCCGCCGGCCTCCTGCCGCGGATCCGTCTCCGGCCGCCAGCCGAACAGATCGGTGTAGAACCGCTTCGCGCCCTCCAGATCGCTGGTCCCCAGCTCGGTCCAGCAGGGGCCGCCGATCACCGGCTTGTCGAACATCATGACGGCTCCTTCCGGGTTCGGCCGCACGGGCCCGGGGACCATGCCAGGGGGCCTTCCTCGCACGCTAGCCCCGGCCGCCGAGGCCGGCCATCCGGGACCGGATTCCCTCGACGACGGACCGCCCCCGACCCGACTCCGCCGGGCGCCCGCTGCCGGCCGTCGGCCGCACCCCGCCCCCCGTACGGAAATCGGTTTGTGCGAGTCCGGCTCGGCAGGCGAGGCTGCGCGCATGGAGACGGACAACGCCGCCGGGACCGGAGGTCCCGCGCTCGCCGCAGAGATCGCGGAGTACTACGAGCGGGACCGGGAGGACGGCCGGCTGCGCACGGGCGCCGGACGGCTGGAGCTGTGGCGCACCCAGGACGTCCTGCGCCGCCTCCTGCCGCCCGCACCGGCGCGGGTCCTCGACGTGGGCGGCGGCAGCGGAGTCCACGCCCAGTGGCTGGCCGCCGACGGCTACCCGGTGGACCTCGTGGACCCCGTGCCCCTGCACGTCGAACGGGCGGCCGGGCTGCCCGGCGTCACCGCGCGCCTCGGCGACGCCCGCGCCCTGGAGATGCCGGACGCGTCCGTGGACGTGGTGCTGCTCCTCGGCCCCCTGTACCACCTGCCCGAGCGGGAGGACCGCGTCCGGGCGCTCGGCGAAGCCCGCCGGGTGCTGCGTCCCGGAGGGCTGGCGGTGGCGGCCACGATCAACCGGTACGCGCCGCTGCACGACAACCTGAGCACGGGGCTGTACTTCGACGCCGAGCGCCGGCCGCAGATCGAGGCGGCCGCCGGCGACGGGCGGATGCGTCCGACCGGAGGGCCGAAGTCGCTGTTCACGACGGCCTACTTCCACGAGCCCGCCGACGTCCTGGCCGAGTTCGCGGACGCCGGCCTGACACCCCGGGGCCAGTACGGCGTGGAGGGCGCCGCCTGGCTGATGGGCGACGTCTGCGACTGGCTGGACGACCCCGCACGCCGCGAGCTGGTCCTGCGCGCGCTGCGGCGGACCGAGTCCGTGCCGTCGCTGCTCGGCATCAGCGGCCATCTGCTCACGGCGGGCAGCTGGGCCTAGATGCCGGGGCGGTACCGCAGCGGATGCTCCGGCGGGATCTCCACCAGGACGATCCGGGTGCCGTCCGGGTCTTCAGGCCGCAGCAACTCAGTTATCAAGCCAGGTTCGCTGCCATGACTGTTCTGTTGGGGGGGGCGAGCAGCTCGAAGCGCTGTCGGCGATCAGGCTGAGCGTGCGCACCGACGAGACTACGCCGCCGACACGTCGGCGAGAGGCGAACGAGAGGTCCGCGAGGGCCATCAACGCAAGGATTGTCGGCGAGGCAGAAGACTTGTACGTGTCCGCGTCACGGACGGCACCGTTCGAGCGTCCTGAACTGGGCCAGTGGCTGACCGAACCGTCGCGATTCGACGTCATTCTGTGGTGGCGGCCTGATCGGCTCTTTGAGGACGTCCGAGGCGATGCCGGCGTCGGCGTGCCGCTGGGCGCAGCAGTGCCGGTAGGCGCAGGGGAAAAATGCTCGCAGCCCAGACAGCGGAACCGGAGCGGGCAGGAGTGGCCGCCGGCGGCGACGTTGGAGGGCTCCCGGCAGATGCCGTAGGCGGTGGCGACCTCGCCGATCGCCCGGCGGACGTGCTCGGAGTCCAGCAGGCCGTGAACGCCGGATGTCCGCCTTCGAGGCCGACGACGGGGCACGCACCCAAGCCATGCCTGCCGAGGAAGAGATCCGACGGGTGCGCCGTCTCATCGAACGGGTCAAGTCCGACCTCGACGACCCAACGCCCGGGGACCGCGCCCAGATCGAGCAGGCCGTCAGCCTCGTACGCCGCGGCCGCACCGTCCTGCTCGGCATGCCCCGCGTCGGCCAGCGCCTACCCGACGTCCGACCCCCGAGGACTGCCCCCTGACGACCGCGATGGACGACGGCCGATGCGCCGGCACCGAACGCCGCCGTGAGCGCGTGCAGGGGCCATCGCTGCTGCCACCCGGGACGGCGCCGATCTGACCGCCTCGGCTGTCGCCCGCGCCGCAGGTGTCGATCGAACCTTCCTCTACCGCCACCGCGACCTGCTGGAGCGACTCCACTCCGCAGCTCGCGAACCCGCAGCTCCAGCAACAGCGAGCGCGCCAGCCGTCACGAGGGCTTCCCTGCAGCTGACCTCGCCCAAGCCCGCAACACCCGCCTTGCCGCCCGCATCCAGCAACTGGAGAGGCGGCTGTCCGAAGCACTGGGAGAGCAGGTCTGGCGCGCGTCGGGTCTCGAAGCCCCCGGCGACATCGACGAACTCCAGCGCACGGTCACCAGCGTGGAACAGCACAACCTCGAGCTCTCCGCTCGGCTGGAAGAACGCGATGCCGAACTCGCTGCCGCTCGAGCCGCCAACCAGGAGCTGACCAAAGCTCTGAACCAGCGTCCCTGAAGTCGGCTCAGGGCGACTCGCTGGTCGCCGGTGACGGGCCCGCAACCGGATGCGAGGCCCCAGGACCAGAACGCACTCTCAGCAGATATACACTCAGAGTATATCTCCGGTGTATGGTCCTCGCATGAGTGTTCCTCTCACCCTGTTGGGGCTGTTGGAGCGGGAGCCGAGCCACGGCTACGACCTCAAACGGGACTACGACGCCTTCTTCAACCGCGGCAAACCGCTGCCGTACGGGCAGGTCTACACAACTCTTGGCCGGTTGGCGCGGGACGGGAAGGTCATTGCCGGCGAGACGGAGCCCGGAGTCGGCCCCGAGCGCAAGCGCTACGTGATCACCGAGGCGGGGGCGACGGAGTTCGAGACCTGGCTCACCGAGCCGGTGGCCCCCGAGCCGAACCTGCAGACCGTTCTGTTCACCAAAGTCGTGCTGGCCCTGATGCTCGGCCGCGACGCCCAGCAGTACCTCGACACCCAGCGGGCCGCCCACCTGCAGCGGATGCACGAGCTGACCCGGCTGCGCCGCACCGGCCCGATCATCGACGCCCTGCTCGCCGACCACGGCCTGTTCCACCTGGAGGCCGACCTACGATGGATCGAGCTGACCACGGCCCGGATGGACACGCTCGCAGCGGCGGTGCGCACATGACCGCCCTGATCGAGGCCCGCGACCTCACCCTCTCCTTCGGCGAGACTCCCGCCCTGCGCGGCGCCAGCCTGGCCGTCGAGGCCGGCGAGGTGTTCGCCGTGATGGGCCCGAGCGGCTCGGGCAAGTCCACCCTGCTGCACTGCCTGGCCGGCATCCTCACCCCCGACTCGGGCGAGGTCCACTTCGACGGACACCGCATCGACACCATGAACGAGGCCGAGCGCAGCGCCCTGCGCCGCGACACCTTCGGCTTCGTCTTCCAGTTCGGCCAGCTCGTCCCCGAGTTGACCGCCGAGGAGAACGTCGCCCTGCCGCTGCTGTTCTCCGGCGTGCGCCGGGCGGCGGCGCTCGCCGAGGCCCGGCCCTGGTTCGCCCGGCTGGGCCTGGACGGCCTGGAGCGCCGCCGCTCCGGGGAGTTGTCGGGCGGTCAGGCGCAGCGGGTGGCGCTGGCCCGCGGTCTGGTGTCCCGGCCCAAGGTACTGTTCGCCGACGAGCCGACCGGGGCGCTGGACTCGCTGACCGGCGAGCAGGTGATGGACCTGATGGTGGACGCGGCCCACGAGGAGGGCACCACCATCGTCCTGGTGACCCACGAGCCCCGGGTCGCCGCGCACGCCGACCGGGAGGCCATCGTGCGGGACGGCAAGGCCAGCCTGCTCACGACCGGACGGATAGCCTCGTGATCGCCTTCGCGCTCCGCCTCGCGGTCAGCGGCGGCCGGGGGGCCGTCGCCCGGCTGGCCATGATCGCCGCCGCGGTCGCCATCGGCGTCGGGCTGCTGCTGTCGACCTTCGCCAGCATGAACGCCGTCGAGCGGACGAACCAGCGTCAGGTGTGGCTCGACACCGGCGCCGCGAGCCGTACCGAGCACGCGTCGGCGGACCCGCTGTGGTGGCGGCCGCACGTCGACTACTACGACGGCAAGTCCCTCACCGAGGTCGACGTCGCCGCGACCGGCCCGACCTCGCCCGTCCCGCCCGGCCTCACTCACCTGCCGGCGCCGGGCGAGTATTACGCCTCTCCCGCGCTGGCCAAGCTGATCCGCGACACCCCGGCCGACCAGTTGGGCGACCGCTTCCCCGGGCGGATCACCGGCACGATCGGCGACGCCGCTCTGGCCTCCCCGGACTCGCTGACCGCTGTAATTGGCCGTACCCCGGCCCAGATCAAGGGCGCACCAGGGGCGAGAGCGGTCACCGCCATCGCCAGTACCCGGCCACCCGCCTGTGACAACGAGTGTTGGGACAACGCCGTGCGCGGCGACGCGCTGACGCTCATCTCCTCCGTGGTGGCCGGGGCACTGATCTTCCCTGTGCTGATCTTCATCGCCACGGCGACCCGCCTGTCCGCCGCCACGCGCGAGCAGCGGTACGCGGCGATGCGGCTGGCTGGGGCCACTCCCCGGCAGGTGTCGGTGATCTCGGCGGTGGAGTCCGCGCTGGCGGCGGTCGCCGGGACGGTGATCGGCTTCGGGCTCTACGCCGTGCTGCGCCCGCTGGTCGCCACCATTCCGCTCACCGGGCAGCAGCGGTTCTTCCTCTCGGATCTGACGCTCAGCACCCCGCAGGCCGTCGGCGTCGTCGTCGGCGTGCCGGTGGCGGCGGCGGTCGCGGCGCGCCTCGCGCTGCGCCGGGTCACCATCTCCCCGCTCGGCGTGACCCGCCGGGTGACCCCGCGCCCGCCGCGCGCCTGGCGGCTGATCCCGCTGCTGGCGGGCCTGGCCGAGCTGGCGTACTTCGTCTTCGCCGGCCACCGCCCGGCGACCGGGAACGGCCAGACGGCCGCCTACCTCCCGGGCTTCCTGGTGGTGATGCTGGGGCTGGTGATCGCCGGGCCGTGGCTGACCATGATCGTCGCCCGGGCGGTGGCCCGGCGCACCCGACGCCCGGCCGCCCTGATCGCGGTGCGCCGGCTCGCCGACGACCCGAAGGCCGGCTTTCGCGCGGTCAGCGGCCTCGTCCTGGCCCTGTTCGTGACCACCGCAACGGTCAGCATCATCGGCACCATCAACGACTACCGCGGCACGCTGGGCGGCGACCGGCAGACCCGAACCGTGGTGGAGGTCGGCGGCGACGGCAAGGCGCCGCTGGCCGGGGCCATACCGACACGGCTGCTCACCGAGGTGCGGGCGATCCAGGGCGTGCGGGGCGTGGCGGTCGTCCACGCCAACCCCGACGGCGTCGGCGAGGTGGTACACCGGCGAGTCCACCCGGGCGATCCGCCCCCGGACGCGCCGGCACTGGTGACCTGCTCCGACCTGGCGCAGATTCCTATGATGGGCCGCTGCCCGGCCGGCGCGAGCGTCACGGCCGTCGACTTCTACGCGTTCGTCAGCCTGCAATCGCACCCGAGCTTGCCGTGGCCCGCCGCCGCGATCAGCACCGCAGCCCTCGCCAAGCTGCCCGCGCAACTGGTCTACGTGGCCACCGACGGGTCGACAGCCGCCATGGAACGCGTACGGACCTCGCTCACCACCGCCTACCCGCACCACCAGGCCCGCACGGTGGGCGACTGGGGCACCGACTTGCAGCAAGAGCTGGCCGGTTGGCGGCAACTGGCCAACGTGGTGCTGCTGACCACCCTGCCGATCGCAGGCTGCAGCCTGGCGGTGAGCGTGGTTGCGGGCCTGTCGGATCGCCGACGCCCGTTCGCGTTGCTGCGGCTCACCGGCGCGCCGCTGCGGTTGCTGCAGCGGGTGATCGGCCTGGAGAGCACACTGCCGCTGCTGGCGGTGGCCGCGATCTCGATCGGTACGGCCTTCGCCGCCTCCGCCCTGTTCCTGAAATCGCAGATGCACTACGACCTGGTGTCGCCCGGCGCGGCGTACTACGCGCTCGTCGCCCTCGGCCTCGTCGCCTCGCTGGGCATCATCGCCTCGACTCTCCCCCTGCTCAAACGCATCACCGGCCCAGAGGCCGCCCGCAACGGCTGACGCGCCACCTCCCCGCTACGGCCCCGGACCCCCTCCAACGGCGTCCGGGGCTGATGGAGCTCTTCGCAACACGACAACGGTTGTCTCTGAATCCACAGCCAGGAGCCCTGATGATGTACATCCCTTCAGACCATCCGTCTGGTCGGCGTCGGGAACCTCGGCCCGATCAAGCCGTTGCCCGCCAGTGAACATCCTCGAAGAGGTCTTCCTTCCGAGCGCCCGCCACGTTCAGGAGGAACGACAGCGTCTGGAGTGGATGCGCGACGACGACGGCGAGGGCGACCCCTACCGCGGGCCGATCGACCTCGACAACGGCATCGTCCACATCAGGATCGGCCCGAAAGCGCCCGAGTCGGCGGAGTGACGTCGAGGACCTGTCATCTGCATTCAAAGGGCTCTGTCAGGACCCTTCTGATCCCTCGTCACAAAATCGCCCACATCCAGAGATCAAAAGGATTGGTGGGCTGGGCCGGCTGCCCAAGCGCGGGGCCGCAGCCCGGTTCTGTGCAGGAAACCCAGGGAGGATCCGTGACGTCCGCACCGTTCATGAACCAAGGAATGACACGCCGTCGCATGCTCAAAGCAGCGCTGGCAGCCGGGGCCGCCTTACCGATTGGCGCCACACGCCAGGCGTGGGCGGCTTCCACCGCCCCGGGCCCGGCGTGGCTCACCCTGCCCGCACCCACCGGACCGTACCCGGTGGGCATGGTGGCGCTGCATCTCGTCGACAGTTCGCGTCCGGATCCCGTCGCCGGCCGGGGGCATTTCCGCGAGTTGATGGCCGCCGTCTGGTACCCCGCCCGGGACGCCGAGCGGTATCCGCTGGCGCGTTGGACGCACCCGGCCGTGCTGCTGGCTCTCCTGACGTCCGGGGGCTTCCCGGCCGACGCCGCGGCGGCGCCGCTCACGGCCGGCCACGAGGGCGCCCCGGTCCGGCGAACCGGTGGACGACTACCCGTTGTCGTGTTCTCGCACGGCGCGCACGATCACCGTGCGGACGCCACCATCGTGGTTCAGGAACTCGCCAGCCACGGATATGTGGTGGTCACGGTGGATCACACCTACGACGCCTTCAGCGAGTTCCCCGACGGCCGGGTCGTCGTCCCGCTCATGGACCCGAAGCACGCCTTGGCACCAGCGGATTTCGCCGCGGACATCCGGTTCGTCCTGGACTGCATCGAGGACCTCGCCGCCGGGCGCAATCCCGACGCCGATCAGCGGCCGCTGCCGGCCGGCCTGCGCGGTGCCCCCGACCTGCACCGCATCGGCATGTTCGGCTGGTCGAAGGGTGGGACGGCGACCGCCCTCGTCATGGTCGAGGACCAGCGTGTTAGGGCCGGGCTGAGCCTCGACGGCCCGATGCAGCCGACGATCACCACCGACCTGAACCGGCCGTTCATGATGATGACCGCCGAGAACACCCGGGCCGCGCAGCCCAGCGCCGCCGAGTTCTGGTCGCACCTGCGAGGTTGGCGGCTCAACATTCAGGCCGACGGCGCCGTCCACCATTCCTACGGCGACTACCAGGTGCTGATCCCCCAGCTGGCGAGAGTCGTCGGGATGAGCGACGCGGAACTTCGGGGCTGGATCGGCACCCTCGACCCGGCCCGGGCGGTGCGGATCCAGCAGGCGTACCCGCTCGCGTTCTTCGACCTGCACCTGCGGCACCGCACGGGGCGTCTGCTCGACGGCCCGAGCTCGGCCTTTCCGGAGGTGAAGTTCATTCCGTGAAGCCTGGGCACCGCGCAGTTGCGCGGTGCCCACGAAGACTTCCAGGAATTGCCGGCTCCGTCCGGCCGCGGCTTCGGGAAGGGCGGCCACCCGCGCAGCCCCACACCACCCCTGCGGAGGACGCTGAGCCCGAATGAGGAAGCCCCCGCCGGTGGTGCTCAATGACCGGCCCGTCGGGGTCTGCTACGGGCGCGACAGGCCCGCCAGCGAGCGGCAGACGTGCGGGGCGGTCACGTCGGCTTCTCCCGACTTCGTAGCCGCACAACCGCTTGCCGGACCGGGTGATTGGCCGGGCGTCACGATCACCTGCGCCAAAGAGCCGCACGGCGCCGAGGGTGACCACGTCGGACCCGTGGCCAAGGGCGACCAGGTCGTCGGCGAGCACATCCGGCCGGCGCCACCCGCCCCATGGACCCGCGCGCCGGGCGCCCGGCCCATGGAGGGCGCGGCGGGGGTGGTCGGGTCGAGGTTGATGTGAGGTCGGCCGCTCCCCAGCCCCCGCCGGCGTCCGAAGCTCCTCGTCTCTGCCCCCGCGGGGATGAGGAACCGCCCCGACGGCGCCCGCATCCGCCGTGGGAAAGGGGCGGTACGAAGCCCCGCTCGCCTACGCGTCCCCACGCCCCCGGTGAGCGGGGCTTCGTCATGTCCGCAGGTCATCAGATACCGGGGCGGTAGCGGAGGGGGTGATCTTCGGGTACCTCGACGACAACAATTTTGACTCCGTCCGGGTCGGCGATCCACATCTCGATCAGGCCCCACGGCTCCTTCACCGGGGGCCGCAGGATCTCGACGCCCCGGGCGGCCAACTCCTCCTGCGCGCCCGTCACATCCTCGACCTGGAGCCACAGCTGCACCGAGGGCGACGCAGGGGTCTGTGCCCGGCCGGAGATCTCGAGGAAGCCGCCGCCGAGGAAGTAGACCGTTCCGCGCTGCGGGCCCGTGCCGAACTCCCGGTAGACGGCCAGGCCCAGCTGCTCCCGGTAGAAGGTCCGGGAGCGCTCGGGGTCCATGGGGCGCAGAAGTGTCCGGCTGCTGAGTACGTGCACCATGCATCCGCACCCTAGTGGCAGGGTTAGGCTCGACTGGCTCAGCCGCGCCCGAGATCGGAGACCGCCCCCATGGACACCGCCGCCACCGGACTCACCTTCCGTGATGCCACCGATGCCGACGTCGACGCGCTGGTCGCGCTGATCGAGTCGGCCTACCGGGGCGACTCCAGCCGGGTCGGCTGGACCACCGAGGCGGACATCCTGGAGGGCCAGCGGACCGACCCGGAGGGTGTCCTGCAGGTCATCAAGTCGCCCGACGGCCGGCTGCTGATCGTCGAGCAGGACGGCCGGATCGTCGCCTGCTGCCAGCTCGAACACCGCGGGAGCCACGCCTACTTCGGGATGTTCGCGGTCAGTCCCGCCCTGCAGGGCGCGGGCGTGGGCAAGATAGTCATCGCGGAGGCGGAGCGCCTGGCCCGTGCGATCTGGGGAGTCACCGAGATGCACATGACGGTGATCTCGGTGCGCGACGATCTGATCGCCTGGTACGAGCGCCGCGGCTACCGCCGTACGGGAAAGATGACGCCCTTCCCGTACGGCGACGAGCGCTTCGGCATCCCGCAGCGCGACGACCTGCAGTTCGAGCTGCTGGTCAAGCCGCTGGTGTGACGGTCACCGGTGTGACCTCCACGCGGGAGACCGCGCACCGGATCACGCGGTGAAGCGGCCGGTGCGCTTGATCTCCGGAAAGTCGGTCGTCGCGCCGTCCAGCTGGAGCGCGCGCACGAGCCGCAGATGGTCCTGCGTGTTGACCACCCACCCGATGATCTTCAGGTCGGCCGCGCGGGCCTGCTCGACGATCTCCAGGGTCAGCCTGCGGATGTTGAGGCAGACCGCCGCGGCCCCCACCTTGGTGGCGCGCTCCACCACGTCGGTGCCGTAGCGGCTCGCGATCAGTGCCGTGCGCACGCCCGGCACCAGCCGGGTGATCTCGGCGACCGCCTCGTCGTGGAAGGAGGACACCTCCACCCGCGAGGCCAGGTCCCGCCGGTGCATGACCTCGGCCAGTGCCCGGGCCGCCGCCACATCCTTGATCTCGGCCTGCAACGGTGCTTTCACCGCGTCCAGGACCTCCTCGAAGACCGGCACGCGCTCACCGAGGCCCGCGTCCAGGGCGCGCAGCTCCGCGAGCGTCTTCTCCGCGATCGGTCCGGTGCCGTCGGTCGTGCGGTCCACTTCCGCGTCGTGCATGACGACCAGGGCGCCGTCCTTGCTCAGGTGCAGATCGAGTTCGATCAGGTCGAGGCCGGCCTGCTGGGCGGCGACGAACGAACGGAGGGTGTTCTCGGGCTCGACACCCATGACCCCGCGGTGACCGATGGTAAGGAAGTTCAAGGTTCGACTCGCTTCCGTCGACGGCGGCTCGGCGACGCGCGGACCGGACGGCGGACGTCGCTGTCCACGCGGCAGGGTCGCAGCCTAGTGGCCCGGTCCCACGATGAACCCGCACCTGCGCGGGGGGATCGGGGCGCGGGTCGCACGGCGCCTGGCTCATATCCGCCCCTGGCGTCACCCGCCCGTGGGCGAGTCCCCGCGTCCATTGACCGGCCGGATTCGATCGGTGCCGGAACTTCTGTGCACCCTCCCGCCCTCGATGGCGAAAGTGACCGCCGTCACGGTTTGCCACAGGAAAAACGGCGGTGTTCATGTGGATCGGCAGAATAATTTCCCGAGGGGGCTCTTGCTGGGAGAAAGGGGGTATGCATACGGTGTCCTTACGCGAGGTTCTCCCGTGGAGGATGGGACATGACGGAAATTCTTGTGCAGGCGGGTACCGAGGGACAGGTTCCTTCGCTGACCAGGGTGATTGAGCGCCCGGCCTGGCCCGTGCTCAAGGATGCCGTGGAGCAGATCCGGCCATGGCAGTCCAACGACGGGTCGATCGACTTCGAGGCCGAGGGCGCGCCCGACCGGGCCGACGCCGAGGCGGCCGTGGACCGTGTCGTCGAGGCGGTCGAGCAGCTCTCCGTCCTGCTCCCGCACGACGCCGCCTACCACCAGGCCCTCGTGAAGGACCTGCGCCGCTGGGCCGAGGGCGGCTTCCAGGTGCCGGACTTCCTGGACTCGCTGCTGGCCTTCCAGCCCGCCGCGAACCGCGCGGACGGCCTGCAGCACCTGGTCGTCTTCCCGATGTACACGCAGAACGGCAACCCGGACCGCAATCTGGAGGCGGTCGTGCTGCGCATGGTCTGGCCGGACTGGCTGGCCGAGCTGGAGCGCACCCGCTACGACAACCCGCTGTTCTGCGGCATCACGTTCGAGGACTTCACGTCCGGCTACGACACCAACTCCGCGGTCCTCTTCCCGGAGACCATCGCGGTCCGCGAGGCGCCGGAACGATTCTCCTGGGGTGGGATCTTCTGCGACCGCGAGGCCGCCCGCTTCCGCCGGGTCACCGACGCGGCCGTCGACATCCTGGGCCTGGAGCTGCCCGAGGACATCGCCGCGATGATCCACGACCAGAAGCGCTGCGAAGAGGCCTTCGTGCTGTGGGACATGGTCCACGACCGCACCCACAGCCACGGTGACCTGCCGTTCGACCCGTTCATGATCAAGCAGCGCCAGCCGTTCTGGATGTACGGCCTGGAGGAGCTGCGCTGCGACCTCACCGCCTTCAAGGAGGCCGTCAAGCTCCAGGCGGACGGCGTTCCGCAGGCCCGTGACGTGCAGTACGCGGTGCTGTTCGACCGCATGTTCCGCTTCCCGCTCACCGGCGACCGCAACCGGAACTACGACGGCGTCGGCGGTCAGCTGCTCTTCGCCTACCTGCACAAGCACGACGTGCTCCGCTGGACCGACAACAAGCTCTCCATCGACTGGGAGCGCGCCCCGCAGGTCACCAACCAGCTGTGCGCCGAGATCGAGAAGCTGTACAAGGACGGCATCGACCGCCCCAAGCTCGTGCACTGGTTCGCCGGCTACGAGCTGGTCGCCGGCTACCTCGCCCCGCACCCCGGCTCCAAGTGGGCCAAGGGCCCGGACGCCCTGGACCTGACCCAGCCGCCGCGCAAGCTGGTGGACGACGTGCTTCCGGACGAGTTTCCGCTGAGCATGTTCTTTGAGGCCCTGTCCAAGAAGCTGAAGAATGTGATCGCCTCCACCAAGGGCATCACGGCGGACAGCGCCGAGCGGCTCGCCGCGTGAGCGACCGCGTCAGGAACACTGCTTCAGAGGGGAAGATCATGGGGAACGGCGCGAACGGGACGCTCAGCGGCGCAGTGATCGCGGTGGCCGGTGCGGGCGGACCCGCAGGGCGCGCGGCACTGCTGCGGCTGGCCGAGGCCGGTGCGACCGTCGTCGGGGCGGACAACGACCCACAGCGTCTGTCGGAGGCCGTGGATGCGGCCCGGTACGCCTCCGGCGGTGCCACCGTCACCGGCGACACGGTGGACCTGCTCGACCTGCAGTCCACCCGGGACTGGGCCGACCACATCGAGAAGGACTTCGGGCGCGTCGACGGCCTGGTGCACCTGGTCGGCGGCTGGCGCGGCAGCGAGACGTTCGCCAAGACCAGCCTGGACGACTGGGACTTCCTGGAGCTGCTGCTCGTCAAGACGGTGCAGCACACCTCCCTCGCCTTCCACGAGGCGCTGCAGCGCAGCGACCGTGGCCGGTACGTCCTGATCAGCGCGGCCGGCGCGAGCAAGCCGACCGCGGGCAACGCCGCGTACTCCGCCGCCAAGGCCGCGGCCGAGGCGTGGACGCTGGCCATGGCCGACTACTTCCGCAAGGCGGGGATCTCCGAGGGTGCCGAGGGTCCCACCTCCGCGGCGACGATCCTGGTGGTGAAGGCGCTGGTGCACGACGCGATGCGCGCCGAACGCCCCAACGCGAAGTTCGCGGGCTTCACGGACGTCAAGGACCTGGCCGAGGCCATCGAGGGTGTCTGGAGCAAGTCCGCCGCCGAAGTGAACGGAAATCGTCTGTGGCTGACCGAGAAGCCGTGAACCCTCCCAAGACCGACGCGCGTCGCCATCACGACCCGCAGGTCCGCGGTTTCGCCAGTGACAACTACGCCGGGGCGCATCCGGAGGTGATGGCCGCCCTGGCCCTGGCCAACGTCGGCCATCAGGTGGCGTACGGCGAGGACGACTACACCGACAACCTCCAGGGGATCATCCGCGGCCACTTCGGGGCCACCGCGGAGGCCTTCCCGGTCTTCAACGGCACCGGCGCGAACGTGGTCGCGCTCCAGGCGGTCACCGACCGCTGGGGCGCGGTGATCTGCGCCGAGAGCGCGCACATCAACGTCGACGAGGGCGGCGCACCCGAGCGCATGGGCGGCCTCAAGCTGCTCACCGTGCCCACGCCCGACGGCAAGCTCACGCCCGAGCTGATCGACCGGCAGGCCTGGGGCTGGGAGGACGAGCACCGCGCGATGCCCCAGGTCGTCTCGATCACCCAGAGCACGGAGCTGGGCACGCTCTACACGCCCGAGGAGATCCGGGCGATCTGCGAGCACGCCCATGCGCACGGCATGAAGGTGCACCTGGACGGCTCCCGGATAGCCAACGCCGCCGCCTCGCTGAACGTGCCGATGCGGACGTTCACGAACGCGGTCGGTGTCGACATCCTCTCGCTCGGCGGGACGAAGAACGGTGCCATGTTCGGCGAGGCGGTCGTCGTCATCAACCAGGACGCGGTGCGGCGGATGAAGCACCTGCGGAAGATGTCGATGCAGCTCGCCTCCAAGATGCGCTTCGTGTCGGTGCAGCTGGAGGCCCTGCTCGCCAAGGATCTGTGGCTGCGCAACGCCCGTCACGCCAACGAGATGGCCAAGCGGCTGTCCGAGGGCGTGCGCGCGGTGCACGGTGTGGAGATCCTCTACCCGGTGCAGGCCAACGGGGTCTTCGCGCAGCTCCCGCACGACGTGAGCGAGCGCCTGCAGAAGCGGTTCCGGTTCTACTTCTGGGACGAGGCCGCGGGTGTCGTGCGCTGGATGTGCTCCTTCGACACGACCGAGGAGGACGTCGACGCGTTCGTGGCGGCGCTCAAGGAGGAGATGGCGCGCTAGTCCCCGCGTCTGAGCAGATATTGCATAGATATGCGATCATCCGAAAAGTCATTGACTCTCGGGTGATCGCATTTCTATGCTCTGCGGCCATGGAGCTGATCCAGAACACCGCCGATCTGTCCGCCTACTTGGCCGCCGACGAGGTCATCGACCATCATCACCCCGTGGTGCGGGAGACTGCCGCCCGCCTGGCCGAAGGGGTCGCGGACTCGTATGCCTATGCGCAGGCCGCCTTCGAATTCGTGCGTGACACCATCCCGCACTCCGCCGACGCGGGCGACCCGCGTGTCACCTGGCGCGCCTCGGACGTGCTGGAGCGGCGTACCGGCATCTGTTACGCCAAGTCCCACGCGCTGGCCGCGCTGCTGCGGGCCGAGGACATCCCCGCGGCCCTCTGTTATCAACGCCTGATGCACGACGACGGCAGCGGTCATGCCGTGCACGGTCTGGTCGCCGTGCGCTTCCGCGGGGCCTGGCACCGTCAGGACCCCCGCGGCAACAAGCCGGGCGTGGACGCGCAGTTCTCCCTGGGCGACGAGCGGCTGGCCTGTATCCCGGACCCGCAGTCCAATGAGGTGGACTATCCAGTCCTGTATGCTGAACCGCATCCGGCCGTCCTCGGCGCGCTGCAAGGGGCCCGGGACCGGTCGCACCTGTGGCAGACGCTTCCCAGCACCCTCTGAGGCGAGACAGATGACGTTCACGCTCACCGTGTCCGACGAGGTCCGCGCCCTCGCGCCCGGCTTCACCCACGTGGCGATCGAGGCCCACGACCTCGTCAACGGGCCCAGCACCGAGGAGAGTTCGGCACTGCTGGACGAGGCGGCCCGGCGTCTCGCCGTACGCCTGGCGGGACGGGCGCCGCACGAGGACCCGCACATGACCGCCTGGCGCGAGGTGTACACCGCCTTCGGCGCCAAGCCGTCGCGCACCCGCAACTCGGCCGAGGCGCTGGCCAAGCGTGCCCTGTCCGAGGCCGGTCTGCCCCGGATCAACCTCCTCGTTGACCTCTACAACGCGATCAGCGTGGCCCGTCTGATCCCCGTCGGCGGTGAGGACATCGATCACATCCAGGGCGGCATGCGGCTGGTGCGGGCCACCGGCGAGGAGGACTTCGTGACGGTCGCCGGCGGTGAGGAGGTGGTCGAACACCCCGACACGGGAGAGGTGGTGTGGCGCGACGACGCCGGTGTGACCTGCCGTCGCTGGAACTGGCGCCAGGGCCCGCGCACCCGGCTCACCGAGGAGACGGTATCCGGCATCTTCCTGCTGGAGACGCTCGCCCCGATGCCGGTCGCTCAGGCGGAGTCGGCAGCCGCGGAACTCGTGGAGCTGCTGGAGAAGTTCAGCCCCGCAGCCCGCATCCGGGTGCACCACCCGGTCTCGGCCGGGACCCCCGCCTGACCTGCCTCCCGTCGCACTCGCTAATCTCCCGGTCATGAAGGACGGGGGAGCAGCCAACGAGGGTGCGGCCGAGCAGGGCGGGCAGCCCGGGGCGAGCGAGCCGGTCGAGGAGGATCTCCCAGGACTGAGCGAGGCCGGTACTGCGGGGGGCGGGCGGGAAGCCGGGGATTCCGGCCGGGAAGGCGCCGGGCGCGAAGGCACTGGACCCGGCTCGGAGGACTCCGCGTCTCGGGAGGGCGTCGCGTCTCCGGAGGATGCCGCGTCTCGGGAGGACTCCGCGTCCCCGGAGCGCGCCGCGGAGGACGGCCGCACCGTCGCCGTCGCCGTCGGCAGGTTCGCCCGGCTGCGCAGGCACTGGGCGCTCGCCTCTGCCGTGACACTCGTCCTGGTCGCAGGCTCCGTCGCCGTGCCGCTCGCGCTCGTCGGGGACGGCTCCTGCACGGAACTCCCCTCCGCCACACGGGCGTTGGTGAAGAACCCCGCGGCCGCGACCCGCGCCCTCGACCCCCGGGACGGCATGTCCCACTTCCACGCGGCGCGCGCACTTCTGCCCTCCGGCACCCTGTGCGGTGACGGCGGGCAGGTGCTGGGACGGGTCGTGGACGCAGCCACCGGGGCCACGACCCCCGGCAGGCCACGCACCACCGCCCAGGCCCGCGCCGTCTACGTCGTCGCCGAGGCCTACCACGACAGCGACGTACCGCCGGGCGCGGAGCCGGGCCTGGCTCGGATGCTCGCCGGGTACATCGCCGACGCAACCCCGTTCAGCGGCCACGACGACGATGTGAACACACCTGCGGTCCCCGGCTCGAAGGCCGCCCCCGACGCGAATGAATCCCCCTACGGCCGCTTCCTCGATCCGCACGAGGGGCACCCGGCCTTCGGCTTCGGCTACTCGGGCGCCCTGAGCGCCGACCCCGGGAAGCTGTTCGAGCGGCTGGCCGACGATCCCGAGGCCTTCGCGATCCTGTACGACGCCGAGCGCGCCTACTTCGCGTACTACCTGGAGCGGCTCACCCGCCAGGGGGGCGACCCGGACTTCCGCCCGGAGAAGAAGCCGGAAGACAGCTCCTGGGACGCCACCTTCGGGCCCGACCTCGACCTCCAGGACATCAGCCGGCACATCGGCGCCCTGATGCACGCCAGGGCGAGCGGCGCCCGGGACGGCACCATCTCCGACCTCGCCGCCTATGACGCGGCTGCGCACCGGCACACCCGCGGCGCCTACCCGGCGGCGGCCCGGCAGCTGACCAGCCGTCCGCCGATGGGCGCCATCGCCGGCCGGCCGGCGAGCGGCGCCCTGCGCGGCGACCCCATGGACGGACGCCGGCAGCTGTTCACCGTGCTGGACGCCTGGGCCGGGGCCCGGAAGGTACCGGCCGCGAGGACGGCGGTGATGCGGCAGATCCTCGACGACGCGTATGTGCAGGGGGTGCAGTACGGCACGTTGTGAGCCGCGGGCCGGTCAGCCCGTCAGCCGCAGCCCCGAGCAGCCGCGCCGCTCGACCTGGTCCTCGGCGAAGCTCTTCAGCAGCCTGCGCTGCTCCGCCTTCCCGACGCCGGGGATCCCGCGCGTGGCGTCGACGGCGAAGTTGGCCGCCTCGCCGTCGCAGCGGGCCGTCGCCGTCAGGGGGCGGCGGACACCGTCGTCGGAGACCAAGCGGTTGCTCCAGTCGCCGTACCAGGCTGCGAACCGCGCGTCCTTCCAGGAGGAGTCGCTGCCGGTCGTCAGGTCGCAGCGCCCCGCCGGAGCCTTGTCGTTCATCAGCACCGCGACGCGCCATCGATCGGCGTGGGGCAGCTGCGCGCGGGTCGCCCAGCCGCAGGCGGTGTCGCCGGCCCGGGGGACCGGGATCGCCGTCGGCTGCTCCTCGGAATCCGGCGGCGCGACGTCGCCCCTGGGCACCGCCAGCGGTCCGGCACCGCAACCGAGCCGGTCCGAAGCGGAGTTGACCAGGGCGACGGCGGTCTCGTACGCGGCATGGGTCGCGCGGGCCGAGGCCCGGCCCAGCCCGACGCTCGCCAGCAGCTTTCGCGGCCTGCCCTCGGCGTCCCTGCCCAGGTCCGGGCAGCGCAGCAGGAACTGGAGGTCGCCGAATTCGTCCATGAACCCGGGCAGTCCCACGGCCAGCGGCCGCTGGGCGGAGAACCCCTCCTGCGGAAAGGTGTCCAGGAACGCACCGTCCTGGTCGTCGCGCCGGGTGTAGGCCTTCAAGCGGACCACGAGCGTGTAGTCCCCGTGCCCCTTGAACCGAAGGCTGCACTCGTAGTCGCCCAGGCGCTCGTGGGACGCCGCATCCGCCTTGGTCAAGTGGCCGCCGGGCGCCGCCAGTTGCCGTACCGCACCATGGGGCAGCGCCCCGTCGCAGGCGGTGCGCACCAGCCACCAGTCCTTGACGTACGGCATGGCGATCCACCCGCCCAGGGCCAGGACGGCCGCAACCGCCACCGCCGCCCGCATCCAGCGCCGCATCGACACGCCCCCGTAGCGCAGCCGTCCCCGAGAGCCGGGGAGGCTCTCTCGTTACGACCGCGAACCCTATCGACAGGCGCAGGCCGCCCGGCCGCCGGGTGTCAGCGCGCCTCGGCCGCCTTCAGCTGCTCCGCCGTCGGCGCCGTACCGCCGAGGTGGGCCGGCAGCCACCAGGAGTCGTCCGTGCCCTTGGGGCGGGCGGGGTAGGAGCGCTGCGCGGTCTCCAGCAGTTCCTGGACACGCTCGCGCAGGCGGCGGCTGATGGCTCCCGCGTACTGGTCGCGGGGCGCCTCGACCGGCTCGCCGACCCGGATGGTGATCGGGGTGTGGCTGCGCCTGAAGTTGCGCGGCTGGCCCTTGGTCCACAGCCGCTGCGTGCCCCACACCGCCATCGGGACGAGCGGGACGCCCGCGTCCTGGGCGAGGCGGGCCGCGCCCGACTTGAAGCTCTTCAGGGTGAAGGACTGAGAGATCGTGGCCTCGGGGAACACGCCGACGACCTCGCCGGAGCGCAGCGAGTCCAGGGCGTGCGCGTAGGCCGCGTCGCCCTGATTGCGGTCCACCGGGATGTGCTTCATCCCGCGCATCAGCGGTCCGGACACCTTGTGGCGGAAAACCGAATCCTTCGCCATGAAGCGCACCAGACGCTTCTGCGGCAGGGCCGCCAGGCCGTTGAAGATGAAGTCCAGATAGCTGATGTGATTGCTCACCAGCACGGCGCCGCCCGAGCGCGGGATGTTCTCCGACCCCTTGCAGTCGATCTTGAGGTCCCAGACCTTGAACATCGTCCTGGCGAGACCGATGACGGGACGGTAGACCAGCTCTGCCATGGGAGGGGTGGACCCTTTCTGCTCTGCTCGGGAAAGGGGCTCCCGGCGGGAAAGTTACGCAGCCGTAGGTTTACGGCGTCTCGCAGATCGTGCCCGAAGAACGGACGGGTAGCCAGTCCTGGTGCCACGCGGCGGGGAGATCCTCGTCACGTCGGCGCAATGCCCCACCTCGGATTTTCGGGATGGGGGAATCTTCACGGTGCCCTGCATGCTGGTGCGGGAGATGACCGGATCGGCGGAGCGGGAGGGTGCGGGTGCGCGGGCGGAACGACGGTGAGCGGCTCGGGACGGCTGAACTGGGCGGCGACTTGGGGGAGCGGGCCACGCTGGTGCAGTTCTCCAGCGCCTTCTGTGCACCCTGCCGGGCCACCCGGCGCGTCCTCGCCGAGGTGGCCCGGATGGTCCCCGGCGTGACCCACGTCGAGATCGACGCCGAGGCCCGGCTGGACCTCGTCCGCGAGCTCGGGATCCTCAAGACGCCCACCGTGCTGGTCCTCGACGCGGACGGCCGCGTGGTGCGGCGGGCCGCCGGACAGCCCCGCAAGGCCGATGTGATCGCGGCGCTGGGGGAGGCGGTGCGAGGGCCTTCGGGGGAACGGTGAGGCATCTCCCAGATCGCGGAACGAACTTGACTGCACGCCTCACCTATCGTCAGCCTGACTGTATGCCGAGCGAACTCCTTCTCTTCGCGCGGGTCCACGTCGACCTGGCCCGCACCGCGAGCGCGCACTGTCCGGGCTGTTGAGCAGCCCCGGTCCCCGCCGCCCCGCCTCGCAGAAGGACAATTCCATGACGGCCATGCCCGAACTCGGCACCTTTCAGCTCGCATCCCCCGACCTGCTGCGCTCCACCTTCCGCCGGCACGCCGCCGGTGTCGCGGTGATCACAGCGCGCGGCGCAGGCGGCCCGGTCGGCTTCACCGCCACCTCCCTCACCTCGGTGTCCGCCGAGCCCCCGCTCGTCTCCTTCGGCATCGGCACCGGTGCCTCCAGCTGGCCGGCCGTCGCCGAGTCCGAGCACGTCGGCATCCACATACTCGGCGAGCACCAGCGCGAGCTGGCCGCCACCTTCGCGCGCAGCGGCGCCGACCGCTTCGGCGCACCCACGGCCTGGCGGGAGGGCCCGGAAGGCGTGCCCGTACTGGACGACGTGCTGGCCTGGCTCGTCTGCCGGATCGTCGGCCGCGTCCCGGCGGGTGATCACCGGATCGTGCTCGCCCAGGTGGTCCTCGGTGACTCCGCGGGAGCCGGGAGCCCCCTCCTCTATCACCAGGGCCGCTTCAACGGCCTGCGGGATTGATCACGCCCTGCCCCACCTGCGAAGCGGTCGAGTTCCGGTTACGCTGCGTTGCGAAGGTCACAGTTCAAAGCGCTTGCTTAGTTAGCGTGAACTGGGTGTACTGGCGAGTAATATTTCGGTCGGAGCGCGCCGACGCCCCGACCGGGATCGGCCGCTTGAGGCGCCTATGCTGCCTCCAAGAGGCAGCCCGGAAATGACGATGCAGTAGGAGAGCCGGCGTGAGCTTGAGGATCGTTGTCACTGTGAAGTACGTGCCCGACGCCACTGGCGACCGGCACTTCGCCGATGACCTGACCGTCGACCGCGACGACGTGGACGGTCTGCTCTCCGAACTGGACGAGTACGCGGTCGAGCAGGCGCTGCAGATCGCCGAGGACGCGGACGACGCCGAGGTCACCGTCCTGACCATCGGTCCCGAGGACGCCAAGGACGCGCTGCGCAAGGCCCTCTCGATGGGTGCCGACAAGGCCATCCACGTCGAGGACGACGACCTGCACGGCACCGACGCCATCGGCACCTCGCTGGTGCTGGCCAAGGCGATCGAGAAGGCCGGCTTCGACCTGGTCGTCTCCGGCATGGCCTCCACCGACGGCACCATGGGCGTCGTGCCCGCGCTGGTCGCCGAGCGCCTGGGCGTCCCGCAGGTCACCCTGCTCTCCGAGATCTCCGTCGAGGACGGCACGGTCAAGGGCCGCCGTGACGGCGACGCCGCCAGCGAGCAGCTGGAGGCCTCCCTCCCGGCCGTCGTCTCCGTCACCGACCAGTCGGGTGAGGCGCGCTACCCGTCCTTCAAGGGCATCATGGCGGCCAAGAAGAAGCCGGTTCAGTCCTGGGACCTGTCCGACCTGGACATCGAGGCCGAGGAGGTCGGTCTCGACGGCGCGTTCACCAAGGTCGAGGCCGTGGCCGCGCGTCCGGCCCGCACGGCCGGCACCATCGTCAAGGACGAGGGCGAGGGCGGCAAGCAGCTCGCCGAGTACCTCGCGGGCCAGAAGTTCATCTAAGGCCCGCACCCGCTGACCGCCCCTCAACTTCGTTACGCAGGAGAGCAATCCCATGGCTGAAGTCCTCGTCTACGTCGACCACGTGGACGGTGCCGTCCGCAAGCCCACCCTGGAGCTGCTGACCCTGGCCCGCCGCATCGGCGAGCCCGTCGCCGTCGCGCTCGGCAGCGGCGCCGCCGACACCGCCGCCGCGCTCGCCGAGCACGGCGCGGTCAAGGTCCTCACCCACGACGCGTCCGAGTACGCCGACTACCTGGTCGTGCCGAAGGTGGACGCCCTGCAGGCCGCCTACGAGGCCGTCTCCCCGGCCGCCGTGCTGGTCCCGTCCTCCGCCGAGGGCAAGGAGATCGCCGCCCGTCTGGCGCTGCGCATCGGCTCCGGCATCATCACCGACGCCGTCGACCTGGAGGCCGGCGACGAGGGCCCGGTGGCCACCCAGTCGGTGTTCGCCGCGTCCTTCACCACCAAGTCCCGTGTCATCAAGGGCACCCCGGTCATCACGGTCAAGCCGAACTCGGCCGCCGTCGAGGCCGCCCCGGCCGCAGGCAGCGTCGAGGCCCTGGCCGTCTCCTTCTCCGAGAAGGCGACCGGCACGAAGATCACCGGCCGTACGCCGCGCGAGTCGACCGGCCGTCCGGAGCTGACCGAGGCCGCGATCGTGGTCTCCGGCGGCCGTGGTGTCAACGGCGCGGAGAACTTCTCGATCATCGAGGCGCTCGCCGACTCCCTCGGCGCGGCCGTCGGCGCCTCGCGTGCCGCGGTGGACGCCGGCTGGTACCCGCACACCAACCAGGTCGGCCAGACCGGTAAGTCGGTCTCCCCGCAGCTGTACATCGCCAACGGCATCTCCGGTGCGATCCAGCACCGTGCCGGCATGCAGACCTCGAAGACGATCGTGGCCGTCAACAAGGACCCCGAGGCCCCGATCTTCGACCTGGTCGACTACGGCGTGGTCGGCGACCTCTTCGACGTCGTCCCGCAGCTGACCGAGGAGATCAAGACCCGCAAGGGCTGATCGCCGGCAGATCGTACGAGGCCCCCGTGACCGCCGAGGTCACGGGGGCCTCTGCTCATCCCAGGCTGAGCCACGCCTGTACGGGCAGGTGGTCGCTGGGGAACCGGCCGTTCACGGAGAAGGTGTTGACCGCCGCCCGATGCGCGGTCACACCCGGCGTGGCCAGGATCCAGTCGATGCGGTCGCCGCCCGGCGTGAGCGGCTTGTAGCCGTGGAAGGTGCCGTACGGCGCGCTGCGCTCGGCCGCGCTGTCCCAGGTGTCGGCGAGTCCCGCGCCCAGCATCGTGTCGTAGACGGTGTTCCGGTGGGCCGCCACGTTGAAGTCACCGGTCACCACGACCGGCAGGGAGCGGTCGAGGGCGGCGATCCGCTCGGCCGTCAGTGTGGCGCTGTGCCCGCGAGCGTTCTGGCTCGCGTGGTCGAAGTGGGTGTTGAGTACGTAGAACTCCCGGCCGCGCTCGCGCAGGTCCCGGAAACGGATCCAGGTGACGATCCTGGGGAAGGCGGCGCCCCACGTGTTGGACCGGATCACCTCCGGGGTGCCGGAGAGCCAGAAGGTGTAGTGCTCGACCGGGGCGAGGCGCCGGACGTCGTAGAAGATCGCCGCAAACTCGTCGCGGCTGCCGCCCTCGCGTCCGGTGCCGATCCAGGCGTACTGCCGGCCGAGGTCGGCTTCGATGTCGCGCAGCTGCTGGTAGAGGCCCTCCTGGGTGCCCAGGACGTGGGGGTGCTCGCGCCGCAGCAGCGCGCGCATCACCGGTCTGCGGTCGGCCCAGCTGTGGGGGTCGGCGGTACTCGCGAAGCGCAGGTTGAACGACATGACCTGAAGGCGGGGGGCTCGGCGGACCGCTGCCGACGCGGACGGGGTGGGCAGCGCCGTACTGGAGAGAGGCACCGTGACCGCGGCGGCCAGGGCGGCCTTCAGCCCTGCACGTCGGGTGACTCGGCGGTGGTTCGGCATTGGGGCTCCTCAGGTGGGAATGCCGGACGAGCTGTGGAAATACCGGACGAGTACCGAAATACCGGAAGGATTGGCGGAACTGCGAACGAGCCGCGCGTATGGCGTGCCGTGTCCACGGAAGATGTGATTCCCCGATGCGTGGCATGGGCGTGAACATGCCGAAATGGTCAGGTGGCAGCATGGGGAAGTGAGTGTTGACCATCTTCAAGGTCCCCGGATAACTTCATTCTACGGATTGTTGATTCCGTAGAGCGGAAAATAGGAGGGTGTGGGATGGGGCAGGGCCAGCAGGAGCAGGGCCGGCGGCAGAAGGTGGGGACGAGCCTCGCGGGTGCCGTCAGCGAGGAGATCAGCGCCTCCCTCGCGCCGGTCGACGCGGAGCTGGAGCGCCGCTACCCAGGCGACCCCGGCACCCGCCAGCCCGTCCACACCGTCTACGTACCCGGTGACGCCTTCGCCGCCGACACCATCCGCTCCTGGGGCGACCAGGCGCTCGCCGCCCTCGACGAGCACGCCCCGGACGCGGCCTCCTTCGCGGCCGTCCTCGGCCTGTCCGACGACCTCGCCGAGCCCGTCTACTCCCGTGTCCGCGCCAAGCTCGAGCGCGAGCCCGTCGAGGACCTGCGCGTCGACTTCGAGGACGGCTACGGCCCCCGCCCCGACGCCGAAGAGGACGAGACGGCCGCCCGCGCCGCCCGTCTGATCGCCGAGGCGTACCGGAACGGCACGGCGGCCCCGTACATGGGCATCCGCATGAAGTGCATGGAGGCCGCCGTACGCGACCGGGGCATCCGCACCCTCGACGTCTTCCTCACCGGCCTCGTCGAGGCGGGCGGCTTGCCCGAAGGTCTGGTGCTGACCCTGCCGAAGGTGACCTACGCCGAGCAGGTCGGCGCGTTCGTCCGACTCCTGGAGGCCTTCGAGAAGGTCCACGGCCTGGAACCCGGGCGCCTCGGCTTCGAGATCCAGATCGAGACGAGCCAGTCCATCCTCGCCACCGACGGCACCGCAACCGTCGCCCGCATGATCCAGGCCGCCGAGGGCCGCGCCACCGGACTGCACTACGGCACCTTCGACTACAGCGCCTGCCTCGGCGTCTCCGCCGCCCACCAGGCCAGCGACCACCCGGCGGCCGACCACGCCAAGGCCGTCATGCAGGTCGCGGCCGCCGGCACCGGTGTACGCGTCTCGGACGGCTCCACCAACGTCCTGCCCGTCGGCCCGACCGCCAAGGTCCACGACGCCTGGCGGCTGCACTACGGCCTCACCCGCCGCGCCCTCGCCCGCGCCTACTACCAGGGCTGGGACATGCACCCCGGCCACATCCCGACCCGCTACGCGGCCGTCTTCGCCTTCTACCGCGAGGGCTTCGAGCAGGCGGCGGGCCGGCTCGCCCGGTACGCCAACCGGGCGGGCGGCGACGTCATGGACGAGCCCGCCACCGCCAAGGCCCTCAGCGGCTACCTGCTGCGCGGACTGGACTGCGGAGCCCTCGACATCGCCGAGGTCGCCCGGCTCAGTGGCCTGACTCGAGCCGATCTGGAGGGCTTCGCCGCCCCCCGGCGCGGCGACCTGACGGCCTCGGCCACCTAGCGAAGCCGTCCCAGCCCCGCTCGACCGCCGGCGCCGTCACCACCGCCCCGTAGGTCTGGACGCCGATCACCGAACGGGGCGGACGAGGAACGGGGCGGCGGTGTCTTCGGGGAGTACGGGCCGGCGGAGGACGGACAGGACGCGTCCGGACCGGCCGGACACGGTGCGGGACGGCGCGGCGCGCAGGGCCCCCGGTGCCGGACGGCCACGGGCGGGCGGAGTACGGCGACGACGGCGTCGGCCGGCTGCTCGCCGGGCGCTACCGGGTCGCAGCCCGGCTGGGGCGCGGTGGCATGGGGGTCTGTGGCGGGCGGTCGACGAGGTCCTCGGCCGCGAGGCCGCCGTCAAGGAACTGCGCACCTACACGGACGCCGCCGGGCCCGAGCTGTCCGAGCTGCGGCTGCGGATGCAGCGCGAGGCTCGCGCCGCCGCCCGGGTGCGCCACCCCGGCGTGGTCGCCGTGCACGACATCGCCGAGGTCGACGGGCGCCCGCTGATCGTCATGGAGCTGATCGACGGGCCCTGCCCGGACGACGTCCTTCGCGAGCGGCACCCTCGAAGCCCACGAGGCGGCCCGGATCGGCGCCGCGGTGACGGACGCTCCCCACTCTCGGCTTCGCTCGAGCGGGAGGTGCCCCACGCCGACCGCACACCGTGGGTGTCCTGCACCGCGACGTCAAGCCCGGGAACATCCTGCTGTACCGCTCCGGGCGGGTCGTCCTGACCGACTTCGGCATCGCCACCATGGACGACCCCGGCGACGGCTCGGCCACCCACCTCACCCGCAGCGGCGAACTCGTCGGCTCCCTGGACCACCTGGCGCCCGAGCGCGCCCAGGGCGCCGTCCCCGGCCCGGCCTCCGACGTGTGGGCCCTGGGCGCCACCCTGTACGCGGCCGTCGAGGGCGCCTCGCCGTTCCGCCGCACGTCCACCTGCTCCACGCTCACCGCGATCGTTGGCGAGCCGCTTCCCGAGCCCGACCGCGCGGGCCCCCTGGCTTCCGGTCCTGCTGCGCCTGATGGACAAGCGCCCGGACGGGCGCCCGGACGCGGACGAGGCCCGTGAGCTGTTGCGCGAGGCGGCCGGGACGAGGCCACCGGACACCCCGACCACCGCCCTGCGCGGCACTGCGCCACGCGGCCCCGAACCGACGGAGCGTGCGGTGCCGCAGGTGCCGCCGGGATTCGGCCCGGCAGCCGTGGGCGACAGCGTGCCGCCGACGCAGGCAACGGGGCCGACCGCGCTGAACGAGCCGATTGGGCCGACCGCGCTGAACGAGCCGATTGGGCCGATTGGGCCGAACGAGCCGATTGCCGAACAAGCCGATTGGGCCGAACGAGCCGAACGGACAGGGCCCCGGAGGCTTCGGACCCACCGGCACCCCCGCCCCGTACACCGGCACGCCTGTCTCGTACACCGGCACCCCCGCCCAGCACACCAGCGCCCCCACCGGCCCCATGGGCGCCGCCTCCGTTGTGCCACGCAGCAAGGGCCGCGCGCTGCTCGCCGCGGTCGCCGCCGTCGTCGTACTGGCCGCCACGCGGATCGCCGTCGTCCTCCTGCACGACAAGGGGGAGCCCGGCCCGGCCGCGGCACCCGCGGGCGCCCGCACCGAGGCCGGTGCCACGGGCCGGGCCGGCGCCGAGTCGTCCGCGCAGCCGGAGTCCAGCCGCAGCGGCGCAGCGAAGAGCACCGCACCCGGCGAGAAGACCGGCGGCGCGAGCGGCGGCAAGCCGTCCCACCGAGCCTCCGCCTCCGCCTCCACCCCCGCCAAGGCCTCCGGCAGCCCCACGCGGGGCACGGGCACGGCGGGCGGCGGCACCGGCGGCACGGCAAGCCCTGCCCCGGCCTGTCAGCCCGTCGGCGACGGGAAGTACAACTGCCAGGTCGGGCGCACCGCGAAGTCCTACACCGCCTCCGGCCCCGAGGCGGGCGTCCTCAACGCGGGGACCAACTACTTCTACTGCCAGTCGAACCTGGGCCGCCGGGAGACGCACCGCCGGTGGACCAACGTCCGGTGGGCGAAGACCGACGACGACAGCGGCCACACCGGCGTCTACATCAGCGACGTCTACCTCAAGGGCGGCGGCAACGACGCACCGGTGCCCGGGCTCCCCGCCTGCTGACCGCCGACGTACCGCTCCAGCCCGGACTCCGTCACCCACCCGTGGTCGGCGAACAGCCGCGTGCCCTGCGTGCACAGGGCGACGTCGGCGCGGGCACGGGCACAGAACTCCTCCGGGGTGTCGCCGAACAGGTCCCTCAACGGGCTTGAACCCAGGAGGAGTTCGGAGATCAGGGTGTGCTGACCGGGATGCCGGCGCGGCGCACCGGCGCCGTTGTGCAGCACCCCGTGCCGGTTGACGTACGAGTACGCCCCGGGCAGGACCGTGCCGTCCGCCAGCTCGACGCGGACGTCCGGCGCGGGCAGCCAGGCGCGGCGGAAGTTGCCGTCGGGCAGCGGTACGCCCTCGCTGGCGTCGATCACGTCCAGCTGCCGTGGGCCGAGCCAGATGACGAACAACTCGCGTGAGGCGCGCGGTGACCCGACGGGCGAGGCGGAGACGTATCCCAGCCTGCTGACGTGCGCCGACACGCCCACGTCCACCCCGTGCACCCGGGCCCGCACCATCGGCAGCGGGGCGGTGATCCCGAACTCCGTCATCTTGTGCCGCAGCTGTCCGGGGCAGGCGTTGGAGCCGACCGCGAGGACCGGCACCCGGTCGTCGTACGCGAGGCGCTCCAGCGGCAGCATCCGGTCGCCGTGCAGCAGCCCGGAGTCGGCGGGCCAGGCGCCCGGATAGAGCAGCGGATGGTCGCGGGGAGCCTCGGCGAGGCCCAGTTCCTCCAGGGTGCGGCCGGTCATGGTCGGCTCACCCGGCGGGAGGCAGTTCGCCGGATCCGCGGGTGATCAGGCGGGTCGGCAGCTCGATGCGCTCCGGTGCGACGAGGGAGCCGTCCAGCTGGCGGAAGAGGCGCTCGGCGGCGGTGCGGCCGAGGGCGGCCGCGTCCTGGGCGACGACGGTCACGCCCGGCTGGAGCAGGTCGGCCAGCTCGATGTCGTCGAAGCCGACGAGGGCGACCGGGCGGGACTGCTCGGCGAGGACGCGGATCACGGTGACCGTCACCCGGTTGTTGCCCGCGAAGATCGCGGTGACGGGGGAGGGGCCCGCGAGCATCTCCTCGGCGGCCCGGCGCACCCGCACCGGATCCGTCTGGCCGAGGGACATCCACTGCTCCTCCACGGGTATCCCCGCGTCCTCCATGGCGGCCCGGTAGCCGCGCAGCCGCTCGGCCGCGGTGTGGATGCGGGGCATGTCGCCGATGAACCCGATCCGGCGGTGGCCGTGCGCGATCAGGTGGGCGACGCCGTCGCGGGCGCCGCCGTAGTTGTCGGACAGCACGACGTCGGCGTCGATCCGCCCCGCGGGGCGGTCCACGAACACGGTCGCCACGCCCGCCCGTATCTCCGGCTCCAGATACCGGTGGTCGTCCCCGGCCGGGATCACCACCAGACCGTCCACCCGCCGTGCGCACAGCGCCAGGGCCAGCTCCTGCTCCCGCTCCGGGTCCTCGGCGCTGGAGCCGTTGATCAGCAGGGCGCCGTGGGCGCGCGCCACCTCCTCGACCGCGCGGCTCAGCGGCCCGTAGAAGGGGTCGGCGAGGTCCTCCAGAACCAGGCCGATGCTGGCGGTACGGCCCTTGCGCAGGACACGAGCGCTGTCGTTGCGGCGGAAACCGAGTGCGTCGATGGCCTCCTGGACGCGGCGCTCGGTGTCCGGGGTGACCCCCGGTTCGCCGTTGACCACGCGGGACACCGTCTTCAGGCCGACCCCGGCACGTGCGGCCACGTCCTTCATCGTGGGACGGTTGCCGTAGCGGGTCCCGGCGAGGCGGTCTGCGCGGCGGGTGGTCTCGGGCACGATGCGCTGTCCTGTCCTGTCGTCCGACGTTCCACCGGGGTGGTGCGCCGGTCCCTGGATTTATATGAGGATGTGGCGTCGAGCATAGAGCCTGGACAACGTTGTCAGATGCGCGAGAGACTGTCCAGCGCTGTCTCCGGCCTGCGCCCCCACCGCTTGACCGGCCTGCCTTCTTTCTGGTTCTCAAGCTTCAACGGGGAGATCTGACACTGATGCACACCGACCTCGTGGCGGCCCTGGACATCGGCGGCACCAAGATCGCCGGCGCGCTGGTGGACGGCCACGGACGGATCCAGGCGCGCGCACAGCGCGCCACGCCCGCGCAGCAGGAGGGCGAAACGGTCATGCGGGCCGTCGAGGAGGTGCTCGGCGACCTCGCCGGGTCGCCCCTGTGGGGACGTGCCGGCTCGATCGGTATCGGCAGCGCCGGCCCGGTGGACGCCTCGGCGGGCACCGTCAGCCCGGTGAACGTGCCGGGCTGGCGTGACTTCCCGCTGGTCGAGCGGGTGCGGGCGGCCACTGGTGGCCTGCCGGTCGAGCTGATCGGCGACGGCGTGGCGATCACGGCGGCCGAGCACTGGCAGGGCGCCGCCCGCGGCCACGACAACGCACTGTGCATGGTGGTCTCCACCGGCGTCGGTGGCGGCCTGGTCCTGGGCGGGCAGCTGCATCCCGGTCCGACCGGCAACGCCGGCCACATCGGGCACATCAGCGTCGATCTCGACGGCGACCCGTGCCCGTGCGGCTCGCGCGGCTGTGTCGAGCGCATCGCGAGCGGGCCCAACATCGCCCGCCGCGCCCTGGAGCAGGGCTGGCGGCCGGGCCCCGACGGCGACGCCTCCGCCGCGGCGGTGGCCGCCGCGGCCCGGGTGGGCGATCCGGTGGCCGTGGCCTCCTTCGAGCGGGCGGCGCAGGCCCTGGCGGCCGGGATCGCGGCCACCGCGACCCTGGTGGAGATCGACATCGCGGTGATCGGCGGGGGTGTCGGCAAGGCCGGCGACATCCTGCTCACGCCCCTGCGCAAGGCGCTCACCGACTACGCGACGCTGTCCTTCGTGCAGCGGCTGACGGTCGTGCCCGCGCAGATGGGCACGGACGCGGGACTGGTCGGTGCCGCCGCGGCCGCGCTGGCCCGGAGGCCGGACGCGACCGCGGCGGGGGTCTGAGCGACGCGCGGACGAGCGCCCGCACCCACTCAGAATCGATTCAGCAGCTGAGTCGGGCGTCCGCCCAGTCCGCGTGGTCCGAGTCGATGCCGTCGCCGCCGTCGGTGACGACGAGGCGGACCACCTGAGCACCGGTGACGTCGGCGGTGAGCGGCTGGGCGGGCTGGGCGTTGGTCAGCACCCCGGTCGAGGCGACCTTGGTGCCGTCCGCCCAGATCTCGAAGGCGACGGTGCCCTTCGTGCCCTTCTCGTCGTCCACACCGACGTCGGCCGTGACCTTCTCGCAGGTCCTGCCGGTGTAGTAGGAAACCTCGCTCTGGGCGTGGACGCCGAGCCCCTTGGCGTACACCGTGCCGCCCACGGTGATCGGGTGGCCGTCGCCCGCATCGCTCTCCCCGTTGCTGGTGTCGCGCTCGACCGGCCCCCAGCCGCTGGTCGCCGACAGCCACGGCAGATCACTGAGGTACGAGGTCCCCGCCGGCGGCGGCAGCACGACGGAGGCGGTCAGCGGGAGGGCGCTGACGACGCTCTCTCCGGCCGGTGAGCGGTAACTCGCCTTCAGCGAGAGGCCGTACGACCCCGTCGGCGTCCCCGCCGGGGCGGTCACCGTCCAGCCGGTGCGCAGGGATCTGCCGGTGGAGAGGGCGGCGGCCGTGGCCGCAGAGGTGGGCCGGACGGTCCATCCGTCCGGGCCCGTCAGCGACACGGACACCCGGCGCGCGGGCGTGCGGCCCAGGTCGGTGACGGCGGTGGTCAGCGCCGTCGGGGTGCCGGCCTCCACCAACGGGCTCCCGTCGAGGCCGAGTTCCACGGCGGGCGGGTGGGCGGCCCACCCGGCGTCGGCCGAGACGCGCAGCATCACCGTGCCATGGGCCGGGACGGTCGCCGCGACGGTGCCCGCGGTGTTGTAGCTGCGGTGCTGCCACAGGTCGCGCAGGGTGTAGCCGGGGGCGCCGGGCAGGCCGACGGCACCGGCGGTGGTGGCGATGCGCTGGGCGGAGCCGGACTCGTTGAACAGGGCGACCGCGCGGCTGCCGTCCTTCATCTCCTTGGCCACGACCCAGCGCCCGCCCGCGGAGGACACGACGGTGCCCTGCCGGCCCAGCGGGTCCTGGTCGACGGCGATGACGTCCTTGTTGCCCAGGATGTCGAAGGTCGCCGGGGAGGCCTTGCGCAGATCGGTGCCGATGAGCAGCGGCGCGGCCATGACCGACCACAGGGAGAAGTGCGAGCGGTACTCGGTGTCCGTCATGCCGCCGTTGCCGACCTCCAGCATGTCGGGGTCGTTCCAGTGGCCGGGGCCCGCATGGGGGGCGAGCGGGAGGTTCTGCTTGAGGATCGACAGCATCGAACCCCAGCTGTCGCTGATGTCACCGGTGGTCCGCCACAGGTGGCCGACGTCCGCCGCCCACTCCCACGGCTTGTTCTCGCCCCATTCGCAGATGCTGTAGACGATGGGCCGCCCGGTCGCCTTGAGGGCGTCGCGCATGGTGCGGTAGCGCTGCTTCGCGTCGACGCCGAGGTTGTTGCAGTTGTCGTACTTGAGGTAGTCCACGCCCCAGTCGGCGAACTGCTGTGCGTCGCTGTACTCGTGGCCGAGCGCGCCCGGGAATCCCGCGCTGTTGCAGGTCTTGAAGCCGGCGCTGGTGTAGATGCCGAGCTTGAGGCCCTTGGAGTGGACATAGTCCGCGACGGCCTTGATGCCGTTCGGGAAGCGGGCCGGGTCGGGCACCAGCTTGCCGTTCGCGTCGCGGTTCGGCAGGGCCCAGCAGTCGTCGAGGTTGACGTACCGGTAGCCGGCGTCCTTGAGGCCCTTGTTCACGAACAGGTCCGCGATCCCCTTGACCATGGCCTCGTTGAAGTCGGCTCCGCAGTGCGTGGAGTTCCAGTTGTTGAAGCCCATCGGCGGGGTGAGGGCGAGGCCGTCGGCCAGGGAGGGGGCGGCGGGGGCCTGGGCGGGGGCCGCGATGGCGGGGGCGGCGAGGCCCGCCGCGCCCAGCAGCCCCGCGGCGAGCGCTCCGGCCACTCTTCGGCGGGTTGTGCGCGTGTGAGGGTGACGCATCGTTGACGTTCCTCCGACTCGCGAAAGGTATGACGGCATGTGCCTGTCACCGGTGCGCGTTTACGGTAGGACGTGTCGGACTGTGTTGGAAGAGATGCGTCTGCATTGTTCGATATGCCGTCACACCCCTTGACTGCGGCGGATTTTGCGCCAGGGTGGAGGGCCGGGCGTTCGATTGTGTTGGTTCGCCCGGCCGCCCGTGGTCCTCAGCGGAACTCGTGCACGACCTCGATCCGGCCGACGATGTGGGCGTTGAACTCGTCCAGTTCCTCGGCAGGAACCCACAGCTCCAGGATCGTCTCGCCGCCGGCCTGCCGGACGGGATAGCGGCCGAGGAACTCCGCGTCGACCTGGAAGCGGGTCACGAAGCCGGCCCCGTCGTGCTTGACGTTCCAGTCCCGGGCGATCCTGATCGCGTAGTCCTCGTTGAGGACCGGGTAGAAGATCGGCTGCTCGGGCAGTCGCGGCGGCCATGCCCTCCGGTCCAGGTCCCGGACGAGATCCAGTTCCTCGGGACCGGTGGGGCGCCAGAGGGTCCTCGTCGGGCGGGTGCTGGTCATGGCCGTCGTTTCTCCTGGTCGTGGCCCGCGGAGAGCCCGTGGACCGGGACCGGGAGGATATCGGCGCCATGATCGCCACGGCCACGGTTTCGCCGCGGCCGGGTGTGCGAACCCCCGCGGCGTCGGCCCGAAGGGCACAATCGCCGCGATGCGCGTGACTCCCGGACGCTTCCGCAGTTCATCACGGCATGAAGAAACGCAGCATGCTCGCCCTCGCCTCCCTCGCCACCGGCTTCGTCGTGGCCGCCGTCACCCCGTCGCACTCCGTGGACCATGCACAACCCGGTGACCTCAAGGCCGCCGGCACCCTCGACGACGTCCCCGCGGCCGGCCACGACGGCCCGGCCCTGCACGACGACGCGCCGGGCCAGGAGTAGCCACGTGGCGCAGGGCGCCGGTGCCTCTCCGCCGCAGGGGGCACCGGCGCTCTCGTGTGCGCGCCCTCAACCGAATGTGGTTTCCGTGGCAGGGTGGAGCGGGCAAGCCACAGGGGGCCAACAGAAGAGGGGGAGTCCGTGACCGTCGTCTGGATCAACGGCGCGTTCGGTGCGGGGAAGACCACCACCGCACGGGAACTGATCGAGCTGATCCCGAACAGCACGCTCTTCGACCCCGAGGCCGTCGGCGGAGGGCTCACACAACTGCTGCCGCCCAAGCGCCTCGCGGAGGTCGGCGACTTCCAGGACCTGCCGATCTGGCGCCGGCTCGTGATCGACACTGCGGCCGCGCTGCTCGCCGAGCTGGGCGGGACGCTCGTGGTCCCCATGACCCTGCTGCGCCAGGAGTACCGCGACGAGATCTTCGGCGGTCTCGCCGCCCGCCGGATACCCGTACGCCATCTGCTCCTCGCCCCGGCCGAAACGATACTGCGCGAGCGGATAGCCGGGCGGGAGATCCCGCCGGACCTGCCCGACGGCGAGATACGGGTACGGCAGTGGTCGTACGACCACATCGAGCCCTACCGTGCCGCCCTCGCCTCCTGGCTCACCGCCGACGCCCACCTGGTCGACACCAGCTCCCTCACCCCGTACGAGACCGCCGTCCGCATCGCCGAGGCCGTCGGCAGCGGCTCCGTTCCGCCCTGTGACATCGTGCAGACCCCCGAACCCACCGCCGAGACCCTGGCCGCGGGGGTGCTGCTCTTCGACGAGCACGACCGGGTGCTGCTCGTCGACCCCACCTACAAGCCCGGCTGGGAGTTCCCGGGCGGCGTGGTCGAGCGCGGCGAGGCTCCCGCCCGCGCCGGCATGCGCGAGGTCGCCGAGGAGACCGGGATACGGCTGCGGGAGGTGCCGCGGCTGCTCGTCGTCGACTGGGAGCGGCCCGCACCTCCCGGCTACGGAGGGCTGCGCCTGCTCTTCGACGGCGGCCGGCTGGACCCCGCCGAGGCGTCCCGGGTGGTGCTGCCGGGGCCGGAGCTGCGCGCGTGGCGCTTCGCCACCGAGGAGGAGGCGGCCGGGATGCTGCCCCCGGTCCGCTACGAACGGCTGCGCTGGGCGTTGCGTGCCCGCGAGCGCGGGGACGCGCTCTATCTGGAGGCCGGTGTCCCGGTCGCCGGGCAGGCTGCCTGAGAGGTCCTCGGACACGGGACCGGCCCGGGATGAGGTCTCGACGCGGGTGCGGGCGGCGGTGCGGGCGGCGAGCAGGCCCCATGGTCGGTTGACGCCACGGTGGCCGTCCGCCGTGATCGGCCGATGGGACGGTGGCTGTCCATGGTGATCGGCCGATGGCACGGTGGCCGTCCGTCGTGATCGGCCGATGGGACGGTGGCTGTGCGGCGTGATCGGCCGACGGCGCGATGGCTGTGCGGCGTGATCAGCCGACGGCCGGGTGGTTGTCCGCCGCCTTGCGCAGGGCCACCGCGGCCCTGCCCATCACCGGGTCGCCATGTCCGAAGCAGGCCACGTCCGCGTCGAGGGACGCCAACCGGCGGCAGGAATCGAGGAGTCGGCGGCGGTCGAGGTTGAACACGCCCGGCATCACCGCCCCGTCGACGGGTGACGCGGCCACCGTGTCGCCCGTGAACAGGACTGACCCGTCGGGCACGAACAGGGCGATGCTGCCGTCCGTGTGCCCGGGTACGTGGACCACCCGGGCCCCGCCACCGAAGCCGAGCACATCGCCGTCGGACACCGGCGTCACGCCCGGCGGGGGCACCGGCTCGCCCTCGGGGAGGTGCCGTGACACCTCCGCGTGGATCGGCAGCTCCCAGTCCTCGAACCTCGGCGGTGGGCCGGTGCGTTCACCTCGGACGAACGGCGCGTCCAGCTGGTGCGCCAGCACCTCGGCGCCGCTCAGCGCGGCGAACTCGCCCGCCCCGCCCGCGTGGTCCTCGTGGAAATGGGTCAGCACGATCCGCGTCACGTCCTCGGGGGCGCGGCCCAGAGCCGTGACCGCTTCGGCGATCGTCCGGCCCGAGCCGGGTGTTCCCGTGTCGATCAGCGTCAGCTCCTCGCCGTCGCGCCAGAGATAGGCCTGCCCGACCGCGAAGCGCAGGAGGTGGAGGCGGGGGAGCAGTTCGATGACGTCCATGCGCCGACCGTAGGCAGGGCCCCCGCCCGCGGACGAGGGCCCTCTGCCGTGGGCAGAAGGGTTCAGCCCGCCGCGTAGTTGCGCAGGAACAGCGCCTCGGCGACCGACAGCCGCTCCAGCTCCTCGGGGGACACGCTCTCGTTCACCGCGTGGATCTGGGCCTCCGGCTCGCTCAGGCCGATCAGCAGGATCTCCGCCTGCGGGTAGAGGCTCGCGAGGGTGTTGCACAGCGGGATGGAGCCACCCTGGCCGGCGTACTGCATGGTCTCGCCCGGGTAGGCGACCGCCATCGCGTCGGCCATCGCCTGGTAGGCCGGGCTGGAGGTGTCGGCGCGGAAGGCCTGGCCCTGGCCGATCTGCTCGGTCTGCACCCGGGCGCCCCACGGGGTGTGCGCCTCGACGTGGGCCTGGAGCAGCTTGGTCGCCTCCGCCGCGTCCACGCCCGGCGGCACGCGCAGGCTGACCAGGGCGCGGGCGCTGGACTGCACCGACGGGGTGGCGCCCACCACCGGCGGGCAGTCGATGCCGAGGACCGTCGCCGCGGGGCGGGCCCAGATGCGGTCGGCCACCGAGCCGTCACCGATCAGACCGACCCCGTCCAGCACCCTGGCATCCTTGCGGAACTGCTCCTCGGTGTACTCCAGGCCGTCCCACCGCGCGGTGGCGTCGAGCCCGTCGACCGTGGTCGAGCCGTCCTCGGCGCGCAGCGAGTCCAGCACACGGATCAGCGCGGCCAGGGCGTCCGGGGCGGCGCCGCCGAACTGGCCCGAGTGCAGGTTTCCGGCGAGGGTGTCCGTCTGGATCCGGACCAGCGTCATGCCGCGCAGCCTGGTGGTCACCGTCGGCAGGCCGACGCGGAAGTTGCCCGCGTCGCCGATGACGATGGTGTCGGCCTCCAGCAGCTCCGGGTGCTGCTCGGCGTACCGCTCCAGACCGCCGGTGCCCTGCTCCTCGGAGCCCTCGACGATGACCTTGACGTGGACGGGGACGCCGCCGTTCGCCTTCAGCGCGCGCAGCGCGAGCAGGTGCATGATCAGGCCGCCCTTGCAGTCGGCGGTGCCGCGCCCGTACCAGCGGCCGTCCCGCTCGGTCAGCTCGAACGGCGGGGTGGCCCAGCCGGCCTCGTCGAGGGGCGGCTGCACGTCGTAGTGCGCATAGAGGAGAACCGTTTTTGCGCCCTCCGGTCCCGGCAGCAGGCCGTACACCGACTGCGTGCCGTCCGGGGTGTCGAGCAGGGCCACGTCCCGGAATCCCTCGGCGCGCAGTGCGTCGGCGATCCAGTTCGCGGCGCCCTCGCTCTCGCTCTTCGGGAACTGCGCGAAGTCCGCCACCGACTTGAAGGCGACCAGTTCGGTCAGCTCCGCCTTCGCTCGGGGCAGCAGCGAGGCGACGGTCTCGGCGACCGGATTCGACGACATGGGCACGCTCCTCGTGGGTGCGACGTTGAACTGTGAGGTAGACCGATCCTCCCACAGCTGCCTGCGACGACGGCCGCCGTAGGATGCGGAGGACAGGTGCGGCAGCGGCTTGATCGGAGCAGTAGACCATCGTGAGCGGCGAGAACTCTTCGGCGGACGACGTGCAGCGGGTGTGGGACGTCGTCGTGGTGGGCGCGGGACCGGCGGGCGCCTCGGCGGCCTACGCGGCGGCGGTCGCGGGGCGGAGCGTGCTGTTGCTGGAGAAAGCCGAGCTGCCCCGCTACAAGACCTGTGGCGGCGGCATCATCGGCCCCTCGCGCGACGCGCTGCCACCCGGCTTCGAACTGCCCTTCCGGGACCGTGTGCACGCGGTGACGTTCTCGAACAACGGGCGCTTCACCCGCACCCGCCGCTCCAAGCACATGATGTTCGGGCTCATCAACCGGCCCGAGTTCGACCAGCAGCTGGTCGAGCACGCGCAGAAGGCGGGAGCCGAGCTGCGGACGGGCGTCACGGTGCAGCGGGTCGAGCAGCACGGCTCCGCGGTCCCGGACCGGCGCACGGTCGCCGTGGTCCTGCAGGGCGGGGAGACGGTGCTGGCCCGCGCGGTCGTCGGCGCCGACGGCAGCGCCAGCCGGATAGGGGCGCACGTCGGGGTGAAACTGGACCAGGTCGACCTCGGCCTGGAGGCGGAGATCCCGGTCCCGGACACGGTCGCCGAGGACTGGAAGGGCCGGATCCTGATCGACTGGGGCCCCATGCCGGGCAGTTACGGCTGGGTCTTCCCGAAGGGCGACACGCTGACGGTCGGTGTGATCTCGGCGCGCGGCGAAGGTGCGGCCACCAAGCGCTACTTGGAGGACTTCATCGCCCGGCTGGGCCTGGCCGGCTTCGAACCGAGCATCTCCTCCGGGCATCTGACCCGCTGCCGCGCCGACGACTCGCCGCTCTCCCGGGGCCGGGTGCTGGTCTGCGGTGACGCGGCGGGGCTGCTGGAGCCGTGGACCCGCGAGGGCATCTCCTTCGCACTGCGCTCGGGCCGGCTGGCGGGGGAGTGGGCGGTCCGGATCGCCGAGGCGCACGACGCGGTCGACACCCGTCGCCAGGCTCTGAACTACGCGTTCGCGGTCAAGGCGGGGCTCGGCGTGGAGATGAGCGTCGGCAAGCGCATGCTGGCCGTGTTCGAGCGCCGCCCCGGTGTCTTCCACGCGGCCCTGACCGGCTTCCGTCCCGCTTGGCGGGCGTTCAGGGACATCACGCAGGGCTCGACGTCCCTGGGTGAGCTGATCCGCTCGCGCCCGATCGCCCAGCGCGCCCTGACCGCGCTGGACCGGGGGCCGGCCGCCCCGGTGGAGGACACCGTCAGTTCGTGACGGTGATCCGGAAGACCGGGTGGTCGGGGGCGATCGCGAGGATCTCCTCGTCGGAGGACTTGGCCGTGACGCCCGCGAAGTACTCCTTGACCTCCCAGCCCCACTTCTCCAGGTAGGTCCGCAGGATCGGGAGCTTCTCCTCGTCGGGAAGCTCCACCGCGGTGAACACGCGCACCTTCCTGCCCACCCGCAGCTCCCCGCCGCCCGCGGCCCGCATGTTGCGCATCCACTGGGAGTGGCCGCGCGCCGAGACGAGGTACTGCTCGCCCTCGCAGGTGTGCGGGTTGACCGGGATGCGCTGCATCATGCCGCTCTTGCGGCCGCGCACGGACAGCTCGGCGCTGCCCGCGAAGCTGATCCCGTGCCGGGCCAGCCAGCCGACGATCCCGTTCGCGCGCACGGTCATCGGGCTGCTCTTGACGTAGTACGGCGAAGACGACGACATGGTGACCCCCACTGTTGGGAGAGCGGTGCTCTCGCTTGACTCCAGTGTGGGGGAGGCGGGTGCCCTGAAGCAAGAGCACCGCTCTCTATTTTGTTCAACGCTCTCGTTTGTGTGCACTGCTCTGGGCTCGTGGCAGACTGCTCGTATGAGCACCGCACAGGGCGCCCGCGCGCGGGCCAGGATCGAAGTCACCGCCGCCATCAAGGACGAGGCCCGCAGACAGCTCGTCGCGGAAGGTGCCGCCAAGCTCTCCCTGCGGGCCGTCGCCCGCGAGCTGGGCATGGTCTCCTCCGCGCTCTACCGTTACTTCCCCAGTCGCGACGACCTGCTGACGGCGCTGATCATCGATGCGTACGACTCCCTCGGCGAGGCGGCGGAGACCGCTCACGCGAAGGTGGCCGGCGCGGACTGTGTGCGGCGCTTCACGACCGTGTGCGAGGCGGTGCGCGGCTGGGCGCTCGCCCATCCGCACGAGTACGCGCTGATCTACGGCTCGCCCGTGCCCGGCTACTCCGCCCCCGAGACCACGGTGCGGGCCGCCTCCCGGGTCGGTCTGCTCCTCATCGGCATCGTCCGCGACGCCCATCAGGGTCCGGGTCTCGCCGATCTGCCCCTGCCGGCCGAGCTGCGTCCCGAGGCCGAGCGCATGGTGGCGGACTTCGCCACCGACCTGCCTCCCGAGGCCGCGGCGGCGCTGGTGGCCGCCTGGGCCCAGCTGTTCGGGCTGGTCGGGTTCGAGCTGTTCGGACAGTTCCGCCGGGTCGTGGAGGACCGGGAGCCGTTCTTCCGGCATGCGGTCGCCCGGCTGGCCCGCGGTGTGGGACTGACCGGCCCCTGACGCCCGACGCCCGGCGCCCGACGGCCGGGTCCGGCCGACGGCCTCACCTACGCCTCCGGAATCAGGACGACCTTCCCGGACACCGCTCCTGACTCGGCCAGTCGCATCGCTTCGGCGACCTCGGTGAGCGGCAGCTGGGCGGCGATCCGCGCGGTGACCTCGCCGCGCTCGAGGGCGTGGAACACCTGCGTGAGGTCGGCGCGCAGCCGGTCCCGGAAGCGGTCCTTGTTCAGGGCGCGCCCCGCCCAGACGTTGAAGAAGTACGCGTGGCGGCCGTTGGGCAGCGCGTTCCACCACCACACCCGGCCGAGGATCTTCAGGACCGGCCACTGCTTGGAACCAGAGTCGTCCCGGGTGGTGGCGCTGCCATAGGCGACGAGGGTTCCGCCCGGGGCGAGCAGGTGCCAGGAGTCGATGACGCTGCGCCCGCCGAGGTGGTCGAAGACGGCGTCGACCCCGCCGGGGGCCAGTTCCCGGACCCGGGCCGGGATGTTCTCGGTGCGGTAGTCGACGGGGGTGACACCCAGATCGCGCAGGGCCGCGTGGTGGCGCGTGGACGCCGTGCCGATCACCTTCAGGCCCGCCGCACGTGCGAGCTGGACCAGGACCGTGCCGACGCCGCCGTTCGCGCCGTGCACCAGGACCGTCCCGCCGCTGCGCACCCGCGCCGTGCGGTGCAGCATCTGCCACGCGGTGATCCCGTTGACCACCAGCGTCTCCGCCTCCGCGGCGCCGATCCCGGCCGGGACCTCCACTGCGTCGGCCGCGTCGAGCACCACGTGACTGGCCCAGCCGCCGACCTTGACCAGCGCCGCCACCCGCTTGCCGACAAGGCCCGGCGCGACCCCTTCGCCCGCCGTGAGAACCGTCCCGACCAGGTCGTAACCGGGCACGAACGGGAACGGCGGCTGGTCGTAGTAGCGGCCCCGGCGCATCTGCTGCTCCGCGAAGGACACTCCCGTGGCCTCCACCCGCACCACGATCTGCCCGGCGTCCGGCTGCGGGACGTCCCCGCGCCGGAACTGCAGCTCCTCCGGCTCGACCGTGCCCGGCAGGACAACCTCGACGAGTTCCTTGCTTTCCATGGCGACCTCCAGGTCGGAGAGGGGGTGCTGGCGCTTGGTGTGTAGAGCGCTTCGCTTGCGTTAGAAGCTATAACTAAAATGACTTCTCCTATCGGTGGTGTCAAGCTCTGGCGGAGAACTCTGTTACGGCCTCTTTCGCCAGTGATAGGTTGAAACCCCGACGACGAGGAGCGTGAAGGCGATGGCGGCAGGCGCGGTGAGTCCCCGGGAGCGGTACCGCAGTCAGGTGCGGGCGGAGATCAAGGCGAAGGCCTGGGAACAGATCGCCACCGCGGGCGCATCGGGGCTGTCCCTGAACGCCATCGCCAAGGAACTGGGTATGAGCGGCCCGGCGCTCTACCGGTACTTCGGCGGCCGGGACGACCTGATCACCGAGCTGATCCGCGACGCCTACCGCAGCCTCGCGGACACCTTCCGCGCCACGGCCGACGCGGACTCGGACCTGCCCGGCCTTGCCCGGGCGCTGCGCGGCTGGGCGCTGGAGGATCCCCAGCGCTACTTCCTCGTCTACGGCACACCGGTCCCCGGCTACCGGGCGCCGGACGACATCACCGCGATCGCCCAGGAGATCATGGCCGCCCTGCTCGACGTCTGCGCGGCCGAGACACCCCGGGACGCGTCGCCCGACGCGCTCGAATCCCACCTCGCGGACCACCGCCGATGGGCGGGCGACCACTCCGCCCCGCCACCCGTCCTGCGCCGGGCCCTGACCTTCTGGACCCGCCTGCACGGAGTCCTCTCGCTAGAACTCGCCGGCCACTTCACGGGCATGGGCTTCGACCCGGAGCTGCTCTTCGCCGCCGAGGCGGAGGGACTGACCGGCGGGCGCTGAGCGCGCTGGCGGGCGTACTCCCCGGGGAGTATCCGAGGCCACCTCGCCCGGCTGACGTCCTCGCAGCCCGCCGCCGTCTAGCGTGACGGGCATGGAAGAGCAGCGCGAGCGCGATCCCGCGCACTGGTGGCGGTACGGGCCCCCGTGGTGGAACCGCTCCGCGGACCCGCAGCCGCACCCCGGCCGACTGCCCTGGCGCTCCACCGTGCTGCTCACCGCGTTCGTGCTCGTCGGCTCCCAGTTCGCCGCGCACGCGCAGCCCCACCGGGAGCACCTCGACGGGTACGCGCGCGTGCTGCTGCTGGTGGCCTCGGCCCTGCTGCTGTGGCGGCAGCGCCATCCGGTGGTGGTCGCCTTCGGCACCGCGACCGTGGCCCTGGTCTACCTGGGCGCGGGCTACCCCTACGGCCCGGTCTTCCTGGCCGTCGCCGTCGGCTGTTTCAGCGCCGTCGTCACCGGGCACCGGCAGGCTGCCTGGGCGGCCCTCGGCCTGCTCTGGGCCGGGCACGCCCTGATCGCCCTGTGGCTCTACCGGTGGCTTCCGCCCCAGGGCGACCGGGCGTCGAGCGTGGGGCAGGAGATCGTCGTCGCCACCTGGATGCTGGTCATCGTCGCGCTCTCCGAAGTGGTCCGGGTGCGGCGCGAGCAGTGGGCGCGGGAGCGCGCGGACCGGGCTCAGGCCGCCCGGCGCCGCGCGGACGAGGAACGGCTGCGGATCGCCCGCGAACTGCACGACGTGCTCGCGCACAGCATCTCCGTCATCAACGTGCAGGCGGGCATGGGCCTCGCCCTGCTGGACAGCGACCCCGAACAGGCGCGCGCGGCGCTCACCACCATCAAGGCCGCCAGCAAGGAGGCCCTCGGCGAGGTGCGCCAGGTCCTCGACACCCTGCGCGCTCCCGGTGCCGCGCCGCGCGCCCCCGCGCCCGGCCTGGACCGGCTGCCGGAACTGGTCGAACAGGCGGCGGCCGCCGGCCTGACCGTCGACGTCCGGGGCACGCCCCCGCACCTGCCGCCCGGCGCCGGCCTCGCCGCCTTCCGCATCGTGCAGGAGGCCCTGACCAACGTCGTACGGCACTCCGGCTCCCGGCTCGCGCGCGTACGGCTCGACGACGACGGCACCGCACTCAGGCTGCGGATCGACGACGACGGGCCCGCGACCGGCGCCGAGGCCGGCGGCAGCGGGAACGGACTGGCGGGCATGCGGGAGCGGGCGGCCGCACTGGGTGGCACCATCGAGGCGGGCCCGCGCCCCGACGGCGGATTCCGGGTGCTTGCCGTACTGCCCTTGCACACCGGGGAGGATCAGTGATCCGGGTACTGCTCGCCGACGACCAGTCGCTCGTGCGGGCCGGCTTCAGGGCGCTGCTCGACGCCCAGCCGGACATCGAGGTGGCCGGGGAGGCGGCGGACGGCGAGGAGGCCCTGCGCAGCGTGCGCGAACTGCGGCCCGACGTCGTCCTGATGGACATCCGCATGCCCCTGCTGGACGGGCTGGGCGCAACCCGGCGCATCACCGGCGACGCGGAGCTGAAGGACGTGAGGGTGGTCATGCTGACCACGTTCGAACTCGACGAGTACGTCTTCGAGGCGATCCGGTCGGGAGCCTCGGGATTCCTGGTGAAGGACACCGAGCCGGACGAACTCGTGCGCGCGGTGCGGGCGGTGGTCGAGGGTGACGCACTGCTGTCCCCGGGCGTCACCCGCCGGCTGATCGCCGAGTTCGCGGCCCGCTCCAAGGAGCCCGCGGCCGCCGGCGCCCTCGGCCGGCTCACCGAGCGGGAACGGGAGGTGATGGCGCTGGTCGGCATCGGCCTGTCCAACGAGGAGATCGCCCGTCGGCTGGTGGTCAGCCCGCTCACGGCGAAGACCCATGTCAGCCGCACGATGGTGAAGCTGGGCGCCCGGGACCGCGCCCAACTCGTCGTCCTCGCCTACGAGTCGGGATTGGTGCGGCCCGGCTGGCTCGGCTGAGCCTCCCGTCGGAAGCGGACCAGCACGCTGACCACCCGGGCGAAGAAGACCACCGGCGCCAGGGCCAGACCGAGCCGCAGCAGCACCGTCGACAGCAGCTGCGGCAGCGGGAAGAGCAGGGCAGGCCCGGCGACGGCCCCGAACAGGACGGCCGCCGCGAAGGCGGCGCTGGCCAGCGCGTAGCCGATCTCGACCGTGGCCGCGTCGTGTTCGGCCCTCGTGCGTCGTCCCCCGTATGTGTACATACCGTCAGTCTCACAGGAGTGCGCCCGCAGGGCAATCCAACCCCCGCCGGGCGCACTCATGGAGGCGTTCCCCCTTCTCAGTCGCGGACGGCCACGCGCTCCGCTTCCGCCTCCTTCACGGTGGACGCGGTGACCACGATCGACGGCCGGGCGGGCCGGCCGCGCAGTCCGGTGAGGGTGATCAGCAGGCCGGCCAGGGCGACGCCCGTGACCACCATGAAGCCCGGCCGGTAGCTGTCGAGGACGGCCTGTGGGGTGGCGTGCGCCGGTGCGGCCGCAGTCACCACGGCCGTCACGACGGCCAGGAAGATGGCCCCGCCCACCTGCACCGACGTGTTCAGCAGCCCGGAGACCATGCCCTGCTCGTGGTCCTCGACCCCGTTGGTGGCCTGGATGTTGAGCGAGGGGAAGACCAGCGCGCAGGCCGCGCCGATCAGCAGCATCGAGGGCAGGACGACGGCCGCGTACACCGGGTCGAGGTCCACGCGCAGGAACAGCGCGTACCCGGCGACCATCAAGGCGAAGCCGGCCGCGATCAGCCGCGGGGTGCCGAACCGGTCGACGATCGCGCCGACCTTCGTGGACGACACCGCCACCAGCGCCCCGGCGGGCAGGAAGGCGAGCGCCGTGTGCAGCGCCGACCAGCCGAGCAGGGACTGCATGTACAGGGTGGTCAGGAACTGGAAGCCGACGTAGGAGCCGAAGAAGGCGACTGCGCCGAGCTGGGCTCGGACCTGGCTGCCCGAGCGCAGCACACCGAGCCTGATCAGAGGGCTCGGCGAGCGCCGCTCGACCAGCACGAACGCGGTCAGCAGGACGGCGACGGCCAGGAAGGACAGCAGGGTGCGCGCCGAGGTCCAGCCGGCCTCGGGCGCCTGGACGACGGTGAAGACCAGCAGCAGCATCGAGGCGGTCCCGATGACGGCACCGGGGATGTCGTAGCCGGCGTGGTTCTCCTCGCGGGCACTGCGCGGCAGCAGCCTGAGGCCGGCGGCGAGCGCGATCAGCGCGATGGGCGCGGGCAGCAGCATGGTGAAGCGCCAACTGGCCTCGGTGAGAAGCCCGGAGAGGACGAGGCCCATCGAGAAGCCGGTGGCGGCGCAGGTGGTGTAGATGGAGAGGGCACGGTTGCGCAGCGGGCCCTCCGGGAACGTCGTGGTGATGATGGACAGGCCCGCCGGGGCGGTGAAGGCCGCGCTCAGGCCCTTGATGAAGCGGCTGGCGATCAGCAGCGGGCCCGAGTCCACGAGCCCGCCGAGCAGCGAGGCGAGCGCGAAGACGCCGAGGGCCACCAGGAACACCTGGCGCCGGCCGAGCAGGTCCGCGGTGCGGCCGCCGAGGAGGAGCAGTCCGCCGTAACCCAGGATGTAGCCGCTGACGATCCACTGCAGCGTCGACGTCGACAGATGGAGATCGGAACCGATGGACGGCAGCGCGACGCCGACCATCGACACGTCGAGCGCGTCCAGGAACATCGCGGCGCACAGCACCAGGAGGGTGCCCCACAGCCGGGGAGTCCAGCGAACCGCCGAGGGCGGGGCCGCGGGGGTGGTGAGCGGAGAGGTCATGACGGCGACACTACATGCGCATGCATCGAATGTAAATGCATTTAATTCCGATGCAACAAATTCTTTTCTCTGCTACGGTGCGCTCATGGCGGCGAACAAGGCCGAGCAGGCGCTCGTGGAGCAGTGGCGGGACATCCTGGCCCTGCACGCCCGTACCCAGTGCGAGCTGGACCGGGCCCTGCACGGACACGGCCTGTGCGCCAGCGACTTCGAAGTGCTCGATCTGCTCGCCGAGGGCGTGTCGGCGGGCGGCGGCTGCGCCTACCGCGTCCAGGAGATCTCGGAGCGGGTCCATCTCAGCCAGAGCGCGCTGTCCCGGCTCATCGGCCGCCTGGAGAAGGACGGCCTCGTCGAGCGGGCCATGTGTGCGGAGGACCGGCGCGGTGTGCGGGTGGCCCTCACGGTGAAGGGGCGCGCGCTGCACGGTGAGGTGCGGCCGGTGCAGCGCGCGGTGCTGGCCCGGATGCTGGCCGACGTCGGCTGACGAGGAGTCAGATCCCGGCCTTCTCCTGCCACAGCGTCGCGAGAGAGGGATCACCCGTCACGCTCGGCACCGGCACCCGGTTCCACAGCGCCAGGTACAACCGGTCCGCCGGGCCCGCCAGTTCCGCTTCCGCCTCCCCGGATCCGTCCCGCAGGGCCACGGGCGGCTCCGCCGACAGCCGTACGGTCCACACCGCGTCCACACCCCCGTCAACCGCTCGCACCCGCAGCACGCGCGGCCGCTCCGTGCGGACCCTGCTCCTGGACCGGGCGTGGAAGCCGCGCAGCAGCTCGTCGATGCCGTCCGCCGCGAAGTCCGTGGCGATCGGGGACGCCGCCCCGCCCCGCGCCGCCTCGGCGTCGTATCGGTGGACGGTGGTCTCGTGCGCCTGCCGCCGGGTCCAGAACGCCAGCGGTGAGGGGCAGGGCGCCGGATGGAAGGTCCAGCACTCCACATCGGCGGGTGCCGCGTCCAGTGTGTCGACGAGCAGGCGGTGGCTGTCCCGGTACCAGGCCACCAGCTCGGCTCCGTCCAGGTCCGGGGCGTCGCCGAGCGGGCGCGGTGCGGTGTGTCCGTCGGCGACGAACGCTGCGGCCCACCGGTGCACCGCGCCCGTGTGCCGCAGCAGGTCCCCGACCTGCCACTCGGGGCAGGTCGGCAGCTTGGCGTCGGTCCCCGCCCGAGCGGCGGCCGCGGCCAGCAGCCGGCCCTCCCGGTCCAGGGTCTGAAGGAATTCGGCAGTCTCCATGGGGGCGAGTGTGCCGGATGGAGCCCGCTCGCAGGCAACTTGGTTTCCGCGCCGGCCGTGGCGGCCCACCCGGCACATATGCCGCGTACTTCAGCCCCCGCCGGGTAGCGGGGCTGCGCGGCAAGGTACTCGTCGATCTTCCCGCGCATGCGCACCGACCAGGCGCGACACGCGGTCCGGGCGGCCGTGGAGCGGCCCGCCGCCACACCTCATGCCGGCCGGGGCGCTCGCAGGTGTCGGCGCTGGGCCAGCTCCTCGTCGTCCACCAGGGTGAGCATGGGCTGACCAGGCGCACACAGCATGGTGACGAGGAATCGGCTCCAGGAGTCCGTCCGGTTGTTCCCGTCCTGGTAATGGATGACATCGCCGCCCGGCTCCCAGAACGTCTCCCCGGCCCTGATCACCCGCTCCGGCTCGCCTTCCAGCTCGAAGAGCATCTCCCCCTCCAGCATGTAGCCGAAGGCGGGTCCCGAGTGCCGGTGCGGAGGGGTGCCGGGATCACCGGGAGGGAACGCGACGACAACGGTCATCGCCTCGGCCCCTTCAGGAACGAACGGCGGTTTCGCCGACTGCAGCACGGTGAGCGCCGTCTTCCACGCCTCCGAGCGCTGCGGGTCCTCGGCGCTGCCCCCGGCCACTTCATCGTTCGACATGGCAAGGCCTCCAGTGGTGGGCGGGCCGGGTCGGGAGAGCCGGTTCGGCTTCTCCACGACCTGCGACCCGATCAGGCCGGTACCACCGATGACTGCGCACTTCACGGGTCACCTTTCGTCGCACACCGACTGGTCATGCGTCCAGGGTGCGACGGCTTGGGGTGGGGCGCACGCGGGGCCGTGCGCAGCCGGGGTACCTCACCCCCGCCCCACGAGAGGCCGGCGCCCAGACAGCCATGCCTTTCGGCACCTTCGGCTCGGGTCGGGATCTCACCGAGCCTCGGCACCGGCCGTGCCCGCGGCGGCAGGGCCGAAAGGGTCGTCCGCGAGGCCGGCGCGCCGATCCAGCCACCACGGCCACAGCTGGGCGAGACCGAATGCCACCTCCACCACGAAGAAGAGCCACAGCAACCGCGTTGCGCCATGGCCCAGCGCATACGCCTGCCACGTGGCGAACAGGGCGCGTGCCACCCCGTCGAACAGTCCGTGCGCCGGCAGCGGCCTGACGATCCGCAGGAGCGCCCAGACGACCACGACGGAGCCCATCAGATTCGCGTACAGGGTCTGCATCGGGTCGAGGGCGGGCAGGACGCCCAGCCCGAGCGCGCCACCCACCGAAGACAGCGCGTCGTGCACCAGGGCGTAGGTCCAGGGTGTTGCAAAGCCCGCCGTGACGACGAGGTCGTACCAGGCACTGGCACGGACGAGGTGCAGATAGGCGTGGCGGGAAGGGGCGGAAAGACGGCTCACGACGAGGCTCCTGCTGGTCTCCTGACAGCGACGCCTCACGCTAAACAGTGGAGTACTCTCCAAGGTCAAGTCCCCGTTGGGCGGAGGGTCATGCGTATCGGAGAGCTGGCCGCGCAAGTGGGTATGACCAAGGACACCATTCGCTTCTACGAGAAGATCGGCCTCGTCACGGGTCGACGGCTGGCCAACGGCTATCGCGACTTCCCGGCGGGGACGGTGATCTGGCTGCACTATGTCCGCACCGCGCAGGCACTCGGCTTCTCGCTGGCCGAGATCGCGCAGCACTTCACGGAACTGAGCGACGCGCCGGACACGGCCGAGGCCTTGTCCGCGCTGTTCGAGGAGAAGATCCGGCTCATCGACGCGCGCATGGCCGAACTTGCCGCTCTGCGGGCCGACCTCGCAGCGCGCGTCGGCACCGGATGCCCTTTGCGAGTGGCCGGCCAGGCAGGTTGAGCGGGGGTTCTTCCGACCGGGCCGAGTGCCGCCCCGGTTTGTGCAGGCGCCCAAGCCCTCCGAGCCTGATCAAGATGTCGAAGACGGGCCGCCATCTACCCTGTCTTGCCTTTGGTCGCCCGGAAACGGCCGAACGCCGCTTGCCGCGCTGTCTCCCGTTGTGTCCCGGGGCACGAAACAGTCCCCTCCGAGATCACTCCGAGGGGCTGTTCGATACGTAATTTCTGGTCAGGCATAGTGCCCTCGGCAGGATTCGAACCTGCGACACCCGCTTTAGGGCTGGGATCAGAAGGAGCCGTTCGTCACTCGGGAATGACGGGCTGTCAGTTCGCCTTGGTACCTGCCGGACAGGGGGTGGGTCCGGCCGAGACGCGTGGTGGGAGCAAGCCATGGGTGGTCGAGGACGCTCTGTGGGAGCGGATCGAGCCGCTGCTGCCGGTTATCGAGCGGCGTTTCCGGTATCCGGGGCGTCGGCGGATCGATGACCGTCGGGTGCTGTGCGGGATCCTGTTCGTGCTGTAGACGGGCATCCCGTGGCGGCACCTGCCGCAGGAGCTCGGCTTCGGATCGGGGATGACCTGCTGGCGGCGGCTGCGGGACTGGAACGAGGCCGGGGTGTGGCAGCGCCTGCACGAGCTGCTGCTCGGCGAGCTGCGGGCGGCCGGGATGCTGGACTTCTCCAGGGCCGCCATCGACTCTTCGCACGTGCGCGCGATGAAGTGCGGGCCGGCTACCGGGCGCTCCCCGGTGGACCGGGGCAAGGCCGGCAGCAAACACCACGTGTTTGTCGAGGCGCACGGCCTCCCTCTGGCGGTGACCCTGACCGGTGGGAACCGCAACGACGTGACCCAGCTGATCCTGCTGATCCAGGCCGTTCCGCCGATCCGCGGCAGGAGCGGTCGGCCACTGCGCCGCCCCCGCCGGGTCCACGCCGACCGTGGCTATGACCACGACGTCTAGCGCGACAAGGTCCGCCGACTCGAGATCACCCCGGTCATCGCCCGACGTGGCGCCGAACACGGCTCCGGCCTCGGAGTCCACCGCTGGGTCGTGGAGGGCGCCATCGCGCTGCTGCACTGGTTCCGGCGCCTGCGCATCCGCCGGGAGATCCGCGACGACATCCACCAAGCCTTCATCACCCTCGGCTGCGCCATCATCTGCTGGCGACGGCTGAAGACGTCAGTCAGTCCTTAATGCTGGGCGTCGTTGTTGCTGCCGAGGTCGGGTACGTCGGCGGACAGCAGGTGTTCGGCGCCGCCTTCGAGGGCTTTGGCCGTCTCGGTGGAGCGGGGGAGCATGGTCTTCTCGTAGGTGCGGATGGCGTCGGCGACGGTGGCGGCGTTCGCGAGAGCGAGGGCTATTTCGCTGGCGTCGAGCATGGCCAGGTTGACGCCGACGCCGAGCGGGGGCATGAGGTGGGCGGCATCTCCGAGCAGGGTCACCGTCGGGTTGTGCTCCCAGGTATGCGGGACCGGGAGGGCGAAGATCGGGCGCTCGACGTAGGGGCCGTCATTTTCGGTGATCATCCGGCGCATGCGGGGCGACCAGTGGGCGTACTCGCCCAGGAGCAGGGCGCGGATGCCGTCGGTGTCCTCGACCGTCAGGCCGCTCGTGCTGATCCAGTCGACCGGGACGCGTTGGATGATGTAGACGCGGATGTGGTTTCCGCTATTGCGCTGGGCGAACAGGCCGCGCTCGCCGTCGGCTGCGTGGGCGCTGCCCTGGCCGACCAGCTCGGCCATGTCCGAGTGCCGGTTCTCGACGTCTGAGAACCATGCTTCCAGGAAGCTCACCCCGGTGTACTCGGGGACGGCTCGGGACACGGCCGAGCGTACCCGGGAGGAGGCGCCGTCGGCGCCGATGACCAGATCGGTCTGGATGGTCGTGCCGTCGGTGAAGTGCAATTGCCGTGGCCCGTCGTCGGGTCCACTGATCGTGTCGAGGGTGCGGCCCCAGTGCACGGTTCCCGGTTGCAGGGAGTCGAGCAACAGGTTACGCAGCTGGCCACGGTCGATTTCCGGCTTGAAGAGTTCGTCGGCCGCCGGGACTTGATGGGACGTGATCGTGCCGGCCGGGTCCATCTGGCGCATTTCCTGCCCTTCGGGGCGGGCGAGCTTGAAGAACTCGTCGAGCAGACCGGCTTCGCGCAGGGCGAGCTGGCCGTTGTCGGCGTGCAGGTCGAGGGTGCCGCCCTGGTTGCGCGCGTCGGGGCCCCGGTCGCGGTCGTGGACGGTGACCGCTATGCCGCGCTGCTGAAGGATGCGGGCGCAGGTCAGTCCGCCGGGGCCGGCACCGATGATGCTGATGTGTGCCCGGGCGGGTTCTGGGGAGTTCACGGTTGTCCCTTTCGGTCGGCGAAGAGAGGCGAGCAGGCCGGGCGTTGTCGGCCTCGGCGCCGGGTGTGCCACGCGGAGGGGCTTCTCAGATGAACAGGTCGGCGCGGTGCAGACGATGACCAGGCCGACGAGGATGTGCCGCTCGGGTACTCGCAATGCCCATAAAATCAGAGCGAGTAGAAAAGTGCAACGACTCTACTTAGTGACTGATTCGACTATCGGGTACGCTCTAGCCATGACCGTGCCCCCTGCCAGCCGCCGCGACCGCAAGAAGGCGGCCACCCGGCAGGCGATCGCCGACGCCGCACTGCAACTCTTCTTGGAGCGCGGCTACGATCAGGTGAGCATCCGTGACATCGCCGACGCCGCCGATGTGTCGACCGCTACGGTGTTCAAGCACTTCAGCGGCAAGGAAGCGCTGGTATTCGACCAGGACGAAGACCGAGAGTCACAATTGATCGCCGCGGTGCGGCAGCGGCCCTCCGGTCAGAGCATCCTCGATGCCCTTCGACAGCACGTCCTGGACACCTGGCCGTCGATCGATGCACATCCTCAGGCGGCCGAGTTCACCAACTTGGTGAACTCCACGCCGGTGCTGCGCGCCTACGCCGAACGCATGTGGACCCGGTATACCGACAGCCTCAGCGCAGTCATCGCCGACGAGTTCGACGTGGACCACGACAACCTCGCATGTGTGGCTCTTGCCCGATTCGTCCTCGAGATCCCGGTGCTCGCTCGCGGCCGGCAGGACCGCCGGGCCGCCGTCGAGGCAATCTTCGACATCCTCACCCACGGCTGGGAGCCGCCAAGCAAGCCGCCCGCGCAGTAGCGCCTGGGCCGTTTCCTGGGCCCGTCCTCGACCAGCCTCGGCTTGCCCCACTACGCGTTTCGGTCGCACTCACCTCCTGCCTGGCAACGAGAACTGACATCCCGTCATTCCCAAACGGCAAGCACCTCATTCTGATCCCAGCCCTTGGGAGCGAGGTGAGGCGGGTGCGGCTCCGACCTGTGGAACGTCCACATGGGCGGACCGAGGGTCAGCCGCCCGCCGGCCACTGCCGTTCCCCCTGACTCCCCGCAGGATCTGGCAGGGGTGTGGCACCGGGAATTTCTGATCCGCAGCTCTATGCGGATCGGTCGGCGGCGGACATATCGGCCGGGTCACGCCCGTACACGGACGCTGCGAATCGCCGGATCAGTACTGAGGCAGCGTTGCCGTGGCCTTCTTTCCGGCCTGGACCTGTGCGATCCGCTCCGCGAACATCGTTGCACCCTGTGTCAGCATCGGCTCGCTCTCACCACCTTCTACGCAGGTGGTGGCGACCACCGTACCTACGCGCATGGTGATGTACTCGCCCGTCAACCCTCCGCCTTCCTTGGTGTAGGCCCGGCTCTCGTTCCCGAAGGTGGGCTTCGACAGAGGAGGATTGTCACCGACCTCGGCCTTCAGCCCGTCCTTGGCGTCCTGCCTGCTGGTGTATGTCGTGATCTCGAAATTGACGTAGTGCGTGTCGCCGGACAAAGCGAACTTGTCGTGGCCGTACCACGTGCCTTTGCACTCCTGCGCACTGGGACAGTTGAGATGCCCGTCGGCGGTGCCGACGTCACCGCTCACGCCCTGAAGGCCACCCATCGCTCCAAGGTCCGGAAGTGCGTTCTTGACCTGGGCCTTCTGGCTCAGCACCGTGCTGGAGTCCGGTACGGCGGACGGCTGCTCCGGCGCTGGGCTGTTGCTCGCACCGGTACGCCGGCCACCTCGCCCGGAGTCGTCGGCATCCCCGCCACTGCACGCTGTGAGAGTGGCGCACAGCACACCGGCCACAACGGCCGCCGACAGCGTGAGGCGTCGCGTCGCCTGGTTCGTCCCTGTCACGGTCCGTCTCCCCCTGTAGAGATCAACTCATCGGGAGGATCATAGAGTTAGTGCGGATCTAGATCGCTAGCACTCGTGACGCGCATCGCACCGCATCGCGCGGCCGGTGAGGTCTCGATGACCGAGTCGAGGCACTCCCGCTCGCCTATCCCTACGATGCGAACTACAGGCGGTGCGGTCGCTGAGGGCTGCTCGGCTGACCATTCGTGTGCCTGTCGTCGGTGAAGGCCGGCTGCGGCCAGGGTGGTTGCTGTACTTCGCTGTTGTACCGAAGCTCCGTCGGAACCCCGACAAGCAAGGCAGTGTCCGCTCGTAGACAGCATGGTCAAGATCCGGCAGGATCGGCGGATGTTGAGGTGGCAACGGCCGGTAGTGGTCGCCGTATGCGGGTCCCCGGGGGCTGGAAAGACCACCGTTGCCTGCGCAACGGCGCGCCGCCTTGGTGTGCTGTTCCTGACCCGGGACGAGATCAAGGTTGGTCTCGGGCTTTCCTCCGCTTCCATCGCCAAGGACGGCGGTGTCCAGCTCAACCCGGACTTCCACATCGCCGGCGGTCCTTTGAGCCTCCGCGCTGAGGCCGTGATGGTCGACGCGGCCCGGCTGCTCGCCTCCTCAGGGGTGAGCTTCGTCGTGGAGTCCTCCGTGTTGTCGCGCAAGCTGCTGGACGCGCTACTCGCATGTGAGGCCCGAGTGCTCGCTGTTCACGTCGTCGCTCGCGAATCGGTCATCGGCGAGCGCCTCCGCACCCGGGCGGCCGAAGGCGGGGCAGTCGACCGGCAGCTCTCATCTCAGTTCCGGCGAGGCGAGATGAAGCGGTCGATTTTCGATCCGCCGGGTGGTGTCGATGCCGTCGTTGAAGTCGATACCTCAGCTGATGGTGATCCGGACACCGACTCCATCGAGGCGGCAGTCGTCGCCCTGATCCGGTGACCGAGGGCGCTCGAAGGTACCCAGTTCGGAAGATCGTGCATGCGGATCCGGTCTGAACTGGCAATTCGCTGACCTGCGGTTTCTCGGGCCGCTCTCCGGTGTCCCCCGCTACTCCCCGCCGCTCGCCGCCCGATCGGGCACGTGGGAGACGCGGTGCATGCTCACCGCTCGCTGCTGCGTGACCTACGGCTCACCCCACTCGGGGACGCACATCATGCTGTGAGCCGGCACCACGGGTTCGCCCGGCAATGGATCGATTCCGCGGACCCGTACGGCCACGATGTCGGCGGGGATGGGAGATCGGGTCGGGAGCCTCGTCACACGCCACCTGAAGGCCTCTGGGACGTCTTTGGCGGGCAGTTCCACCATGGCGAGGCTGACCCATCGGTCGTAGTTGGCGTGTACCCCATGCTCGCGCGATCGGTGGAGCGCTTCAAGGGCGAGCTAGGGTGCTCGACCGACCTACCCTCTCGATGCGAACCATGGGCGTGGTGGTCGCTGAGGCCTGCCGGGCGCGTCAGAAGGTCACTCAGGGCCGGTGGTGGTCGGGGCTGGTTGCGGTGGTTGCCTTATGCCGCTGCTGTACAGCAACCACCGTCGCTCGCCTGCACATGGCCATGGCCGACCGCAGCGGGGGGAAAAGCTCAGTTACGCGTGCGGGGATCAGTGGGCAACCAGCCGGCCGACGCCGTGTTCAATGGCACGCCATGGGCCATTGAAGGTAAGGACTGCCAGGGAGGACGTCGGGAAGCCGCTTCGGTTCATGCGGGCCAAGAGGTCACCCTCGGCCTCGCCCGCGAGGGCGTCGGCCAGCGCGTGGACACCAGGGTCGTGCCCTACAAGTAGCAGGTCGTCCAGATCGTCGGACGCCTCGTTGAGAATTGCGATGAGCTCGCCAAGTGAAGCCTCGTAGAGGCGTTCGTCGTATTCCGTCTTGGGCTTCTGCGGCAGCTCACCAGCCACGAGCTTCCAGGTTTCGCGACATCGCGACGCCGTCGAGCACAGAGCCGGGTTCGGAGTGACGCCAGCTCCTGCGAGCCACCGTCCAGCGACGGGGGCATCCTTGCGGCCGCGTTCCGCGAGAGGGCGCTCGTGATCGCCTTCGTCAGACCCATCAGCCTTGCCATTTCGCAGAAGAACCAGTCGACGGGGGGCATCAACGCTCATGGCTTCGGCTCTTTGCAGCAGGTCGGCCTGCGGCGGAGGGCCATGTGGTCGGCTTCAGCCACATGGGCCACAGAGTTCATCGACGGCCCCGGGACGGCCCGGCTGCTGGGCAGTGCAGCCCGCAGCCTTGTGGTCCGTAGCTCTATGTGGATCGGTCGGTGAAGGCCATACCGGTCGCGCTATGGCTCCATGAAGACGTTGCCGGGCGCGGGCGGTTGCTGTGGTTGCTGTACTTCCCTAGGTCCGACGGGATCGGGACCCGACGGCACAACCAGGAACATCGGCGCGGCCACACCGCGCCGAGGCAGCCACCTGGTCTGCACCGGCTTACCGATCACGCCCACAGTGGGTGGCGTATCTACGGCTGGCTCGGGGTGGCGCAAGGCCGTAATAGTGCACTGCTGGGGCTCATGCCGGCCGTAGCGTCCCGCAGAGACGTCACGGCTGCTGGACTGCGGGTGGTCAAGCCCGCATGGGGAGATCGGCCCATCGGGTGGTTCTCTCGGGGTGGCGGGATATTCCGTGTCGTGCGGAGATGGCCGCGACGATGTCGGTCCCGCGACCGTTTTCCCTGTGTTCGGCGGGGTGGGGGCCGTCCTGCGATGGGCATCGTTGAAGCGCCGGTCCCGCGTCGGTGACCTCGATGCGGAGGGTGCGGGTGCTGCTGGCACCGGGCAGGGACAACCGCAGTACTGCTGGTGGCAGTGCGTGGACGATCGCGTTGGTGGTCAGCTCCGAGATCACCAGGAGGGCATCGTCGACTGTCGGGATGGGCACGCGCCATTGGGCGAGGACGGTGCGTGCCCGTCGGCGTACGGCGCAGACGGCCTCGGGGAGGTGCGCCAGCGCGCAGAGATGCGCGACCCGCGGCGGCGGGTCCACAGGGGCGTCAGACATGCGAATGGCAGGGGCGCTCACCCTCGGCCACCTCCACTGGTCTTTGCCTTCCACGTCGGAAGCGGCGGCGGATTCCGTACCGCTTGCGGCGGTCGGCCTACTCGGCGGTGGCCAGGATCTCGGTCAACGTCGAGACGGCCTGTTCGGCGTCGTGGCCTTCGGCGCGTACGGTCACGGTGCTTCCGGCAGTCGCGCCCAGGCCCATGACGGCGAGGACACCGGTCGGATTGACCGTCCGGTCGGCGTACTCCAACTGTATGGCGCTGGTGAATCCGGCTGCGGCCCGGGCGAGTCGGCCGGCAGGGCGGGCGTGGAGATTGGCGGGCAGGACGACGGCGGTCTCGTGCTTGGATGCGGTCGTCGTGGCGGTCGTGGCGGTCGTGGTGGTCGTCGCGCTCGTGGTCGTGGTGTCAGAGCTTGTGGACATTGCGGGCCTCCTTGGCGGCGTCGGCGACGGTCTTCAGGTCGGCGCCGGACGCGGCGGTGACGACGGCTGCGACGGCTCCTTCGACGAAGGGTGCGTCGACGATCAGCACGTCGGTGCGGGGATGGTCTTCCAGGACGGTGCGGGCGGTCAGGACGGAGCTGCCGAGGTCGGGCAGGACGACGACGCCCTCGCCGCGGTCGACGCTGCGGATGGCGTCGAGGACGAGGTCGTAGCTGGTGCCGATCCGGCCGTCGCCGGTGCCTCCCGCGGCGGCGAGGGGAACCGTGTCGGAGCCGATCTGCTGCACCAGCAGGCGAAGGCCCGCGGCGAGCTCGGCGCTGTGGGACACGAGTACGATGCCGACAGATGCGCTCATGAACAGTTACAGTAAATCTCGGAACGCTGTTCATCAATAGTGAACCAGGGAGAAATTTTCGATGGTGCAGGCGGTACAGCGGGCGGTGCAGATCCTGCGGGAGCTCGCGTCCACCGGGCCCCGGCTCGGAGTGACCGAGCTGGCCGACCGCCTGGGCGTGGCCAAGCCGACCGTGCATGCGCTGCTGCGCACGCTGGAGGCCGAGGGGCTGGTGGTGCAGGACCGGGACAGCTCGAAGTACCAGCTCGGCCCGGACCTGGTGCAGCTGGGCAACGCCTACCTGGACACCCAGGAGCTGCGCACGCGCTCGCTGACCTGGGCCGACCAGCTCGCGAACCGGACGAACGAGGCGGTCTGGGTGGCCGTGCTCACCGGTGACCACGTCATGGTGGTGCACCACGCCTTCCGGCCCGAGGGGGCTGTGCAGATCCTCGAGGTGGGCGCCAGCATCCCGTGGAGCACGTGTGCCCTGGGCAAGGCCATCGTGGCCTTCCTCCCGGCCGGCGAACGTGAGCGGATGCTCGCGGGCGAGCCGGCGGTGCTCACCGGCGCCAGCATCACCGACCCGGAGGAGCTGGCCGGGCAGCTGAAGGAGGCCCTCAGGACGGGCTATGCGATCGAGGAGCAGGAATCCGCCATCGGCGACGCGGGCATCGCCTCTCCCGTCTTCGACCGCTCCGGCGACGTGGTCGGCGCTCTCGGCATCGTCGGCCCCGTCGAGCGCGTGCTGGCCGAATCGGCACGTCAGGAGCTTGCGGTCGCCGTCCGGGAGACTGCCCGCAACCTGTCCCGCGACCTGGGTGCCCCCCGTGGAGCAGCCGCACGCACCACGATGACCTGACCCCGCCCCGCGGCCGGGTGGCAGCCGTCCTCCTTTCTGCACCCCGTCCCTGCTCCAGGCCCCTCGGCACGCCGCCGTGGGGCCTTCTTCGTATCGGCGGAACCCGGGCGTCTGCGGAACCTCTTGACAGGCCGGAAACGCAGGCTTAATTTTCGGAACAACGTTCATCCATGATGAACGCATTGCCAGCCGGATGCTCAAATCCGCCCGGCTTCCCCTGAGCGGCCGCCAGGTTGCCCCGACCCTGATCAACCTGGCGGCCACCTCCCTTCACAGCCCGCTCCCCGCGGAGGAGGTGAGACGCCCAAGCCGCCGCTCCGGCGCTGGGCGCCTTTCATGGAAGAAAACACCTACCCACAGAAGCTTCTGGCCGAGGTGCTGGGCACCGCGATGCTGGTGTTCATCGGCGTCGGTTCGGTCCCCGCAACGCTCATCGTCAACGGCAAGGCCCCGTTCACCTTCGCCGACCTGGGCATGATCTCGCTGGCGTTCGCCACGGTGGTCATTGCGATGATCTACGCGATCGGCCACATCTCCGGCTGCCAGATCAACCCGGCCATCACCCTCGCACTTGCCGCGACACGGAAGATGCCCTGGCGGGACGTCCCCGGTTACATGGCCGCCCAGGTCGCCGGCGCGGTCCTAGGAGCCCTCGCGATCATCGGGGTGCTCGGCCACCAGGCCGTGACCGTCGGTCTGGGCATCGCCTCGTACGGCCCCCAGGTCAGTGCCGGCCAAGCCTTCTTCGCCGAAGCCGTCGGCACCGCCATCCTCGCCTTCGTCGTCTTCGGCGCCATCGACCGCCGCTCGGCCGGCGGCTTCGCCGGACTCGCCATCGGCCTGGCGGTGTTCGCCGTCATCATGGTGGTCGGACCCGCCACCAGCTCCGCGATCAACCCGGCTCGCGTCGTCGGCCCCATGCTGGTCGGCCAGGTGTTCAACGGCACGGTCCACTGGAACCAGCTGCCGGTCTACCTGATCGGCGACGTCGTGGGCGCGGTTGCCGCCGGTTTCCTGTACGTCGCCCTGAACGCCCGCCGCGCCACCGCCGCCACCACCGATGCGACGGCCGAGCCGGTCGCCGCCGCTGAAGGAGCCCTGTCATGAAGAAGTTCATCAACGCCCCTGAAGCGGTGCTGGCCGAGGCGCTGTCCGGGATCGCCGCCGCCCACCCCGAACTGAAGGTGGACACGGAGAACAAGGTGATCTCCCGCACCGCGGGCACCAAGCCGGGCAAGGTCGCCCTCGTCTCCGGCGGCGGATCCGGGCACGAACCCCTGCACGGCGGCTTCGTGGGACCGGGCATGCTGGATGCCGCCTGTCCCGGTGAGGTGTTCACCTCACCCGTCCCCGGTCAGATGCTGGCCGCGGCCCAGGCCGTCGACGGCGGCGCGGGCGTGCTGTTCATCGTGAAGAACTACACCGGCGACGTCCTCAACTTCCAGATGGCCGCCGAACTGGCCACCGAGGAGGGCAGCACGGTGGAGACCGTCCTGGTCGACGACGACGTCGCGGTCCAGGACTCCACCTGGACCGCAGGGCGCCGCGGCACCGGAGCCACCGTCTTCGTCGAGAAGATCGCCGGCGCGCTCGCCGAGCAGGGCGCCGACCTCGCCGCAGTGGCGGAGATGGCCAAGAGGGTGAACGCCGCCTCCCGGTCGTTCGCGGTGGCACTGACCGCCTGTACCACCCCCGCCTCCGGCAAGCCCGGTTTCGACCTGCCCGAGGACGAGATGGAGGTCGGCGTCGGCATCCACGGCGAACCCGGCCGCCGACGTGAGAAGCTCCGCCCCGCCAAGGACATCGTGGCGACCGCGCTGGACGCGATCCTCGCCGACCAGCCACTGACGGCAGGCGACGAGACCATCGTCATGGTCAACGGGTTGGGCGGCACCCCGCTCATCGAGCTGTACGTGGTCTTCAACGATGTTGCCGCCGCACTCGCGGACAAGGGCGTGGTCGTCGCCCGCAGCCTCGTCGGCAACTACGTGACCAGCCTGGACATGGCGGGCGTTTCTCTCACCGTGTGCAAGGCCGATGCCGACATGCTGTCCCTGTGGGACGCGCCCGTGAACACCCCGGCGCTGCGCTGGGGCATCTGAACCGAGCCGGGGGCGGGGCCACGCGCGACGCGAGGGCCGGGCCGGAGCCTTCCCGCTGCCAGCCAGCCCGGACCGCACCCCCGCGTCTTCCCCCCGCCCCCGGCTCACCCAACCGCCGACCAGCCCCGTACCGACCATGAACGGAGACTCCGTGGACACCGACCTCGCACGCACGTGGGTGCAGGCCATCGCAGCCGCCGTGGACAAGCACAAGGACCACCTCACCCAGCTCGACTCCGCCATCGGCGACGCCGACCACGGCACCAACATGCACCGCGGCTTCTCCGCCGCCGTCACGGCCCTGGCCGACTACGAGCCGGACACCGTCGGGGCCGTACTGGTCAAGACCGGCACCACCCTCATCTCCACCGTCGGCGGCGCCTCCGGACCGCTCTACGGCGGTGCCTTCCGTGCCATGGGCAAGGCTCTGGAGGCCCCCGCCGCCGACACAGAGCAGTTCGCCGCCGCGCTGGCTGCCGGCCTCGCGAGCATCGAGAAGCTCGGCGCGGCCGCACCCGGCGACAAGACCATGATCGACGCCTACGCCCCCGCACTGGCCGCCTTCCAGCAGCAGGCCGACGCAGGAGCCGACTTGGCCGCCGCGGCCGTGGCCGCCGCCGACGCCGCCGAGGAGGGCATGCGCGCCACCACGCCGATGCAGGCCCGCAAGGGCCGTGCCTCCTACCTCGGCGCCCGTAGCATCGGCCATCAGGACCCGGGCGCCACCTCCACCGCCCTGGTCTTTCGCGCCCTCGCCGAGACGCTGGGGGCCCGATGACCGACCGTCGCACCTACGCCGGGCACGCCGCCGCACCCGGCATAGCCCTCGGCGTCGTCCACCGGACCGACCGGCCACTCACCAGAACGGCGCTGCCCCACCGCGCCGGCGGCGACCCCACGCAGCAGATCAACGACGCCTTCGACGCCGTCGCCGCCCGCCTGCTCGACCTGTCCACCTCGCTGCGCGAACAGGGCAAGGACGAACAGGCCGACATCATGGAGGTCAACAGCTACATCGCCCAGGACCAGGATCTGCGCGACCGGGCCGTCAAGAGAGCGAACGACGGCCAGCCGGTACCCGTTGCCGTCCGCCAGGCCATCGACACCTACGCCGGAACCATCGCCGCCCTGGACGATCCCACCCTCGCCGAACGCGCCGCGGACGTCCGGCAGGTCGGACGCCGCGTCCTGGCCCACCTCCACGGCGAGACCGGTCCCACCCCTGACCAGCCGCTCGTCCTGGTCGCTCACGAGATCGGGGCCGCCGACCTGCTGGAACCGGGCCTGACGGTGACCGCAGCCATCTCCGTCACGGGCGGCCCGAATTCGCACGCCGCGATCGTCGCCCGCTCGCTGGGCATCCCGCTCCTCCTGGGCGTCGATCCCCGGCTGCTCGAACTGCCGGACGGGCACGAGATCCTGCTCGACGCCGACCAGGCCAGCACGGTCGCCCACCCCGACGACGCGGAACGCATCACGGCCCTGCGAGCCATGGAGACCGCCCGAGCGCGCAGGCTCGCCCTCGCCGAAGAGCGTCACCTGCCCGCCGAGACACTCGACCAGCACCGCATCGTCCTCCGGGCCAACGTGGCCACCCCGGCCGAGGCCCGCGCGGCCGTGACCACGGGTGCCCAAGGTGTCGGCCTGCTCCGCACGGAGCTGCCCTTCCTCAACCATCCCGCCTGGCCCACCCGCGCTCAGCACGCGGCCACCCTCGTCCCCGTCCTGCGCGCTCTCACCGGGCAGGTCGTCACGGCCCGCACGCTCGACTTCGCCGACGACAAACTGCCGCCGTTCCTCGCCCGCCTCCAGGGCGCGCGGATCGGCCGCGGTCTCCCCCTGATGCTCGCCCAACCCGACGCCTTCGCCGACCAGTTCCGCAGCCTGCTCAGCGCCGGAGCCGACACCGACCTGCGCATCATGATCCCCATGGTCGCGAGCGTCGACGAACTGCGCGCCTGCCGGCACCTCCTTGAGGCCGCGGCCACCGAGGCCGGAGTACCGGTGCCACCCCTGGGCATCATGGTGGAACTCCCCGAAGCGGTCGCCGTAGCCGACGACCTCGCCCGCGAAGCCTCCTTCTTCTCCATCGGCAGCAATGACCTCACCTGCCAGATCCTGGGCCTGGACCGGCGCGACCCCACCGCTACACCCGCGATGGCGGCACACCCCGCCGTACTCGACGCCATCTCACGGATCGTCACCGCGGCCCACCGTCATGATCGTCAGGTCTCCGTCTGTGGTGACGCCGCCGCGCACCCGCTCGTGACACCCCTCCTCATCGGCCTCGGCTGCGACAGCCTCTCGGTCGGCCCAGCCGCCCTGGACGAGGTCCGGGCCCGCATCCGCCGGCTCCGCCACGACACCTGCGCCTCCCTGGCCGCCGTCGCCCTCACTCGCGAAACCCCCGAAGAGGTCTGGCAACTCGTCGAGCAGTGCCACCGGCCGTCGCTGCCCTGAGAAGAAGGGGCTGAACCGTGAAGAAACTCGTCAACTCGCCCGATGAGGTGCTAGCCGATGCCCTCGTCGGTGTGGCCGCCGCACACCCGTCGCTGACGGTCAACACGCCCGACCGCTACATCACCCGCGCCGGCGGGCCGACCCCTGGGAAGGTCGGCCTGGTGTCCGGCGGCGGATCCGGGCACGAGCCGCTGCACGGCGGCTTCGTCGGATACGGGATGCTCGATGCGGCCTGTCCCGGTGAGGTGTTCACCTCTCCCGTGCCGGACCAGATCCTCGCCGCCACGCGCGCCGTTGACAGCGGTGCGGGAGTGCTGCACATCGTGAAGAACTACACCGGCGACGTACTGAACTTCCAGATGGCCGCCGAGCTGGCCGCCGACGACGGCGTGCCGGTGGAAGGCGTCGTGGTCAACGACGACGTCGCTGTGGAGAACAGCACGTGGACGGCGGGCCGACGGGGCACCGGGGCGACCGTGTTCGTGGAGAAGATCGTCGGTGCGGCCGCCGAACTCGGCGCGGACCTGGGCACGACCGCGGCTTTGGCCCGGGAGGTCAACGACCGGTCCCGATCCTTCGGGGTGGCGCTCACGCCGTGCACGGTGCCCGCGTCGGGCAAACCCGGTTTCGAGCTGGGCGAAGACGAGGTCGAGCTGGGTGTCGGCATCCACGGCGAGCCCGGTCGCGCCCGCGGCAGGCTGACCTCCGCCAGGGAGATCGCCGGTGTCGCACTGGACGCCATCCACGCCGACATGCCGCTCTCGGGCGACGTGCTCGTGATGGTCAACGGCCTGGGCGGCACCCCGCTGATCGAGCTGTACGTGGTGTATGCCGCGGTCGCCGAGTGGCTCGCCGACCACGGCGTGTGGATCACCCGCAACCTGGTCGGCAACTACATCACCAGCCTCGACATGGCCGGTTGCACGATCACCGTGTGCCGGCTTACGCCCCGGCTCACCCATCTGTGGGATGCCCCGGTCGTGACCCCCGCGCTGCGCTGGGGACGCTGAGCGGCCGGGGCCATCGACGCCGGACCGTACGGGATCGTACGAGGGAGAGGGACGACGATGGACGCGAGCATGTTCCGGGCCTGGATCCATGAGGCCGCCCGATCGGTAGCCGAGAACGCCGATCATCTGACCCGTCTCGACTCCGCTGTCGGCGACGCCGACCACGGCATCAACATGCGCCGTGGCCTGCAGGCGGCGGTGGCGATGCTGGACGAAACCGACCCGTCCACTCCTGGTGCGGTGCTCGCCACCGTCGGCCGGGCGTTGATCAGCAAGACCGGCGGGGCCTCAGGACCGCTGTACGGAACCGGGTTCCGGCAGGCCGCACGGGTCCTGGGCCAGGATCCGGACGTCTCCGCCGCACAACTCGGTGCGGCGTTGGCGGCCGCTCTCACCGGCATCCAGCGGATCGGCGCGGCGCTGGAGGGAGACAAGACGATGATTGACGCTCTCGGCCCGGCCGTGACCGCCTACCAGGCCGTCATCGACACCGGCGGCGACCTGGCGGGCGCCACCCGCGCGGCGTCCGACGCCGCCGTGCGGGGCTTGAAGCACACTGTTGGTATGCAGGCGCGGAAGGGACGCGCCAGCTATCTTGGCGCCCGCACCATCGGCCACGAGGACCCCGGCGCTGCGTCGACCGTCCTCATTCTGTCCGCCCTCGCGACCGTCAGTTCGGCGGGCGAGCGGCGTGCGGACGGTCATCGGTAACCCCCTGCACGTTTGGTTGGCCCATGGCGGCGAGGGCGGCCTCGCCGCCAGCACAGTCACGGCCGACCCCTGACGTCGATGCCAGGCCCCACCCCGCCGGGCGCAGACGACGGGCGGCCGAGCCCTGGCACTGAGCGGATCGCCACAGCGACCGCCGCCGAAGAAGTCGTCGAGGTCTCGAACAACTCCGAGACCGCCGCGTGGTCCGCGTCCGCAGGCACCCGCCAGAGGACGCCCGAGGCCATGGCCTCATTCATCGACGTCACGTTCATCACGACACGACACGACACGACACGACACGACACGACACGACAAGCGCACTCGCGCGATGAGCGGAGTGTCCGCGACGCGTGGACGCGCCTCCGAGTCGCGCACGTGCAAGGGCGGGGAGAAAGTGCGAGGGCAAGTGCAAGGGCAAGTGCAAGGGGGCAGCAACCAGAGGCGGTTCGCCCCGGGTAACTGGAGCGTGCGCAGCCAGCTGCTGGCCGTGGTGGTCATTCCGATCGTCACCGCGCTCGTACTGGGCGGTCTGCGGGTCGGATCCGCCGTGCAGAACGCACAGGACATCGACGACGCCGGTCAGCTCGTCCGTGTCGTCGCCCAGGACATGGCGCTGTTGCAGGAGATCGAGGACGAACGCGATCTCACCGCCCTCTACGTTGCCGCAGGGCATACAGGTGGCACCAGCCGACTCGACACGCAGCGCTCCAAGGTGGACGCGGCGCTGGCCCGGGTACGTGCCGAGACCGCTCGTGTCCGCCGCAAGACGAACTCTGCCCTGGCCGCCCAGCTCGCGTTGCTCGACGCCTTCGGCCGGAAGGTGGCGTCACTGCGCCACCTGGTGCCCCAGTCGACGATGCACTGGCCGACCGTGGTCAACGCATACACGGCCTTGATCACCGAGTTCACCGACGACCTCGACCTGCTCGCGCCGGACATCGCCGGCCAGGCTCTTGTCACGAGGGCCGGCACACTCGAGAACTTCGCTCGGGCCACGGAGAAAGCGTCTCGGCAACGCGCACTGCTCGGCGGCGCACTGGCCGAGGGGCACTTCGATTCGGACGAGGCCCAGAACGTGGCCCTCGCCAGTCGCCAGCAACAGGCATTGATCGACCAGTTCCTGTCCAGTGTGCCGGCCGTCCAGCGTGCGTTCTACGAGCGTACTGTCACGGGGAGGGACGTCCACAAGGCCGACACTTTCCAGAAGCAGGCGCTCGCCCTGCAGGGAACCAGCAGCCCCGGCCTCGACGCCGACGCGTGGTTCGACACCATGACGAGCAAGCTGGACCTGATGCGACGGGTCGAGCAGCGGCTCGTCGGATCGGTCGAGGACGAGAGCTCGCGCGAGCAGCGCCAGGCCGAGCGCTCACTGTTCACAGCCTCGCTCGTCGAGCTGTTGATCGTCCTGCTCGTGCTCGGTGTGACGCACGTCCTGGTGCAGTCGATCGTCGCCCCGCTGCGCACCCTGCGTGCCTCCACCCTCGATATTGCGCAACGCCGCCTGCCCGAGAAGGTCCGGTTGCTGCGGGAGTCCAGCGGCGCGCAACTGAAGTCCGTGGAGGTCGAGCCCACGGCCGTCGACTCGACCGACGAGATCGGCGGTGTCGCCCGCGCGTTCGACGACGTCCATCGCGACTCCGTACGGCTGGCGTTCGAGCAAGCGCAACTGCGCGGCCGCATCAATACGATGTTCGTCAACCTTTCGCAGCGCAACCAGGGCCTCGTGGAACGGCAGCTGGAGCTGATCGACCACCTGGAGAACGGCGAACAGGACCCCGACCTGCTCGCCGGCCTCTTCAAGGTCGACCACTTGGCCACCCGCATGCGCCGCAACGGTGAGAACCTCCTGGTCCTCGCGGGCGAGAAGGCGGGCCGCCGCTGGAGCGCCCCGGTCCGGCTCGTGGATGTCCTCCGGGCCGCCATCAGCGAGATCGAGCAGTACCAGCGGGTGCAACTGCGCGGGCTGGTCACCGCGGATGTCGACGGCCGGGCGGTGAACGACGTCGTTCATCTCATCGCGGAGCTGCTGGAGAACGCGACCGCGTTCTCCTCGCCGGACACCGAAGTGGGCGTCACGTGCCAGCTGCTGCCCGGCGGCGGCGCGAAGGCCGAGATCCAGGACAGCGGCATCGGCATGTCCACCGAGGACCTTGCGGAGGCCAACGAGAGGCTCCTGAACCCGCCGGTCGTCGATGTCGCGGTGGCACGACGCATGGGCATGTTCGTCGTCGGCCGGCTCTCCGGCCGCCACGACATCCGCGTCCAGCTCCGTGGGGCATCGCCCCACGGCGTCACAGCAGTGGTCATGCTGCCTCAGAAACTTGTCCGGGAACACGAAGATCACATGGATCCTCCCGGACTGTCAGCCAGGTACAACGCGGACGGACGCCTCACCGGCTGGCGCAACTACGACACGAGCGAGCAACTCGCCGAGAGTGAGCCGGCCAGACGTGCACACCGGACACGCCGTCATGGCGCCCGCTCGGTCACCAAGGAGTAAGCGGTGTCGGCTGTGGGACACGGGCGGCTGCCGCCGTCAGGACCGGAGCGTCGGCGCAGGGGCGGTGGCTCATTCGCCTCATGGCACCACCCTGTCCGCTCACGCATACGGCCCCGGACGAGGAGTCCGAGGCCGAACGGAGCGCCTTCTTGAGGGAGAAACCCCAGGTCAGCGGCGTAATGTGTTGTGTCCCCGGAGGATTCGAACCTGCGACACCCGCTTCAGGAGAGCAGGTGCGGTGCATAGGCCGTGACCGCTTCCGTCAGTTCCCTCATGGACGGGTTCACCATGGCTCGGCCGGCCACGGTCACGGTCGGCACCGTCTCGTTCCCGTCCGCGACGGAGCGGACGAACGCCGCTGCCTCGGGGTCACTCCAGATGTTGACCTCGGTGTACCGCAGTCGCGTGAAGCGCAGGCGCAGACGGAGTTTCATGCAGAACGGGCACATGGGCCCCCAGTAGACGACCACGCCGACTTGGTCCTGGTTCACCGAACTCCCCCTCGGTCATGCGGTGATGTGCAGAGCCTAGTACCGCATCGGGCAACGTTCGCCCTGTTTGCGGCGGTGGGGAGGTGTTCAGGGGGGTACGGGGCCGGCCGCCGCCGGCCCCGGCGGGCCATCAGTGCTCGTCGTCCGGCGGCAGGATGGGCACGTCCGCGCGGAAGAGGCTGACCAGCAGCCCGTACGGCTCGCCGCTCGCGGGATTCGCCGGTTGCGGCTCGGCGGCCATCGCGCGCAGCCGGGCCTCCAGTGCGTGCGCCTCGGCGTCGGTGAGCCACAGGTGGCGCAGCGCGGTGTGGGACGCCTGGCCGGGTTCGCCCGGCAGCATCTCGTCGAGTGCGGCGTTGATCAGGAACTCCGGGCCGACCGCCGCGTCCTCGTGCAGCCTGAAGCTCTGGCTGGCCAGCGCGAAGTACTGCTCGGTGCCGCCGCGCACCCGGCGGCTCTCGGCCAGCCGGACCAGTCCGGCCTCGCGCAGTACGCGCACGTGGTAGCCGATGGTGCCCTTGCTCATCCCCAGCGCGTCGGCGAGCTGGCGCAGTGTCGCGGGGCGCTGGCGCAACACGTTGACCATGCGGTGCCGCGCCGGGTGCCCGAGGGACTTGAACTGCTCGGGCGAGCGCAGCACGAGGTGGTCCTGCTTGTCGCGGGGTTGCTGGTCCCGTTCGGCGCTGCTCCCGAGCGAGGGCGGCTGTTCTTCTGCCATGGACGGAAGTGTCTAGGAATCTAAATGCTTTTGACAACTCCACTGCGCCGACCCCAGAATCCCCGCATCGAGAAAGTGGCGAGGATTCTCGTCACTTAACCCGGAGATCCCAAGGAGCCAGATGCCCCTCGCCACGGCCCGTGTCGCCACCGCCCGCCCCGCTCGCTATCTCAAGCAGCTCGTCTCGCACATGGGCCACAAGGCCACCACCGCCCTCACCCCCGACGGCCGCGGCACGATCACGGTTGCCGCCGGAACGTGCAGCCTCACACCCGCCCCGGACCGGCTGGAGCTGACCGCCGCCGCGGTCGACGCCGAGTCGCTGGCCCGGGTCCAGGATGTGATCACCCGTCACCTGGTGCGCTTCGCCACCCAGGAGCAGCTCATCGTCGAATGGACCGCCCCGATCGACGGCGGCGAGCTGGAGCCCACCGCTCCCGTCGTCGGCGAGTACCTGCTCACCCACCACACACCGGCCGACGACATCCTCGGGGAGCTGGCCGCCGCCACCCGCGAGACCGCCGCCGATGCCGCACACATGCAGGTCTCCTCCGACGAGGGGGCGCTGCTCACCCTGCTGACCCGGCTGACCGGCGCCCGCTTCGCGGTCGAGGTCGGCGTCTTCACCGGCTACTCGACCCTGTGCATCGCCCGCGGTCTGGCGGACGGCGGCCGGCTGCTCGCCTGCGACGTCAGCGAGGAGTGGGCCGCGATCGGCCGGCCGTACTGGGAACGTGCGGGCGTCGCCGACCGGATCGACCTGCGCATCGCCCCTGCGCTGGAGACGCTGCGCGCGCTCGACGCCGAGCCGGTCGTCGACATCGCGTTCATCGACGCCGACAAGGCCAACTACCCCGCGTACTACGAGGAGATCGTGCGCCGGCTGCGTCCCGGCGGTCTGGTGGTGCTTGACAACGTCTTCCTCGGCGGCCGCGTCCTCGACCCCGCCTACCAGGAGGAGCACCACCTGGCGATGCGCCGGCTGAACGACCTGATCACCGCCGACGAGCGGGTGGACTCGGTGATGCTGCCGGTGCGCGACGGGGTGACCATCGCCCGGCGCCGCTGACGCGCTGCCCCACCCGACCACGGGATTCCGCCGCGCGAGCCGGGGAAGGCGCACGGTCCGGCTCCGGTCGGCGCACCGAGCGCTGCGCTCTCGTGTCGGCTCAGGCGCCGGAGGCGAAGCCGGTCTGTCCTCCGGCACAACGTCAGGAGCTCATCACCCGCCGTGTCGTCAGGCCGATGAGCGCGGCGACGGCAGCCAGTGCGGCGACGCTCGTGAGCGCGGTGGGCAGGGAGAACCAGTCGGCCATGAAGCCGATCGCGGGCGGCCCGAGCAGCATGCCGCCGTAGCCGAAGGTGGAGGCGACGGCGACACCGGACGGACCGGCCAGCGCGCCGGCCCGTTCCACGGCGACGGGGAAGAGGTTGGCCAGCCCGAGTCCGGTGACCGCGAACCCGATCAGCGCCGCCCACACGGAGGGTGCGAGCGACCCGACCAGCATGCCGGCCGCCGCGGTGGTGCCGCCCGCGATCACGGTGCGAGCGCGCCCGAGGCGCTCCAGCAGCGCCGTCCCGCTCAGCCGGCCGACGGTCATCGCGAGCGCGAAACACGCGTACCCGGCGGCCGCCGTGCCCGAGGACGCCGCCAGGTTCTGCTGGAGATGCAGGGCACCCCAGTCGGCCATGGCCCCCTCGCCGTAGGCGGTGCACAGGGCGACCAGGCCGAAGACGACGACCAGACCGCGGGTACGGCCGTCCGCTCGCCGTGCGCTGCCCTCCTGCTCCGGATGCCGGCGGTCCTGTGTCGCCGGCGCCTCGTGCCGCAGAAGGGCCCGTCCGGCGACGGCGGTCACCACAAGCCCGACCAGCGTGATGCCGAGCAGGTGGCGCGTGGGGGAGAGGACACCGGCCACCAGGCCGCCGAGGCCCGCGCCGGCCATCCCGCCCAGGCTGAAGGCCGCGTGGAAACTGGGCATGACCGGCCTGCGCAGGGCGGCCACCAGGTCGACGGCGGCGCTGTTGAACGCCACGTTGAGCCCGCCGTATGCGGCGCCGAAGAGGAGGAGTACGGCGCCGAGGGCGGCGGCGGAGTGGGTGAGCGGGGGCAGGAGCACGCTGAGGGAGAGGAGGGCCGCGCAGACCACGGTGACCGGGTGGCTGCCGTAGCGGCTGCAGAGGCGTCCGGTGAGGGTCATGGTGATGACGGCTCCGGCGGAGACCCCGAGCAGCGCGAGGCCGAGCGCGCTCGCGGAGGCGTGGGTCTGCTGCTTGATGTCGGGGATGCGCACGACCCAGCCCGCGAAGACGAATCCGTCCAGGGCGAAGAAGACGGTGATCGCGAGCCTGAGCCGGGTCAGTCCGGCGCCCGGCACGACGGTGTGCGATCGGGTTTTGTTTATTTGCGGCACAAAGTGAGGCTAGGTGGGCCGCCGGATCGGGGCAAGAGAGCCCGGCCGGTTCCCCTCGGGAGCCATGCCCGGCCCGGTTCCCCTCGGTGGCGCGCCCGGTCGGCTCTCCTTCGGGGCGCGCCTGGCCGCTCTTCCTCCGGGGTGTGCCCGGCCGGTTCTCCTTCGGGGCAGCGGCCGGCCGGGCTTCGCCTGTGCGTGGACGGACCGGTCAGATGGCCTCGAGCCCCTTGCCCGTCACGGCCAGCACGGTCCTGTCGCGGTGTTCCTCGCCGGAGGCGATCGTGAGGACGGCGCGGGCGACCCCCCCGGGGCCGAGCGGGACCGGGTAGTGCTCCTTCAGATAGGCCTCGGCCGACTGGCCGGTCTGCGCGCCGTACGCCGCGGCCGCAGCCTCACCGATCGGGGTGCCGACCAGCAACTGGCGCGGCACCAGCGCGACGAACCGGATCCCGCGTGCGCGGGCATCCGCGGCGGACTGCAGATAGCCGGCCAGGAACATCTGCGTCCGCTTGGCGCCCGCGTAACCGCCCGACAGCGGCGAACCGCCGAGACCGGCTCCGCTCGACACGATCACCACGGTCGAGCCGGCGCGCAGGGGCCGTGCCAGGGCGGCGCGGCCGACCTCGAAGGCGATCTTGACGTCGACGTTCCACGGCGCCGAGAACGACTCCCAGGTCTGCTCCTCGACCGGCGCCATGCGAGGGCGCGTACCCGCGGCGACCACGACGAGGTCCGGATCTGCCTCGGCGAGAAGTGCGGCGACCTGCGCGGGATCCGTTGCGTCCCGCTCGTGGCCCGTGGCCAGGACGCGGATCCCGGCCGCGGTGAGGGCGTGGGCGGTGGCGCGGCCGACACCGCTGCCGGCGCCGATGACGAGGGCTCGGTGCAGGGTCATGGTGTTCCTCCAGGGGGTTCGCTCACATCGACGGGATCAGACCGGGAGCGGACGGCGGCGCGACGACGATCAGGAGGCCGAGTCCGACGATCGCCAGCGCGAGGGGCACATCGCGGCCGGCCTTCGCGGGCAGCAGCCTCTGTGCGAGGACGAAGCCGGCGGCCAGGGACATCCAGGTGACGCTCATGACGCCCAGCGCCATCACCATCAGCATCGGACCGATGCAGGTGCCGACGCAGGAGAGTCCGAACACGAAGCCGGAGCGGACGCCTTCGCGGCATCGCCGGCGGAAGCGCCGCCCGATTGGTGTGAACTCGTAGGCACCGGCCGCGATCACCACCACGCCGGCGGCCAGGGTTCCGTGCGGTCCGTACACCGCGTACACGGCGACGCCCGCGAGGGCCCGGACGGCGAGGTACGACCCGACGAACAGCAGGACGGCACGCACACGGCGGCCGCCCCCGGCACGGGCGTGCCCCAGAGCCGTCGGAGCCGCGCCGGGCAGCATCATCGCCGCCGTCATCGGCACCCACAGGGCGGCGAAGGACCCGAACGAACCGAGCCGGGTCGCGGCGCCCATGTCCATCGCCCCGGCCGTCTGCCGGACCGTGGCGACCCAGCCCGCGGCCGCGGGCCCGAGCGTCGCCGTCAGCGCGACCACCGTCGCGGACGTCGTCGTTCTCGTCGTGCGGGTGAAGGCGCCGCCGCTGCCCGGCCGGCACGGCGACTGCCTCCCGGTGACCAGAACCGTACTGCTCGTGGTGTCCGGCATGGTGGTGAACTCCTCGTTGCCCGTGGAACGCGGTCACTTGTTGAGACACGACAGCGCCCGGGAACTCACCGATGACTTTCAGCCCCGGGCGGTGTCCTTACTGGAGAGCGGGTCGACGAGGCTCTGGCAAGTGAACGGATGAGGCTCTGGCCGGCGGTCGACGAGGTCCTGGCAAGTACGTCGATGAGGCTCTGGCCAGGGAGCGGGCGAGGTCCTTGCGAGCGAGTGGATGAGGAGAGGCGAGGTCGTCGTGGTGATCGAATCGGTCCTGGACCGTGCGCGTGCGGGCGACGGGGAGGCGTTCCGCGAACTGACCGAGCCCCACCGGCGTGAGCTCCAGCTGCACTGCTACCGGATCCTCGGCTCCGTGCAGGACGCGGAGGACACGGTCCAGGAGACCCTCCTGGCCGCCTGGCGCGGGCTCCGGGGATACCAGGGCCGGGCCCCCGTGCGCGCATGGCTGTACCGCATCGCGACCAATCGCTGCCTGAACGCGCTGCGCGACACCAGCCGCAGGCCACAGCCGCGGCAGCCGGCCCGCCGCCCGCTCGACGTGCCCGAGCCCACGCGCCGTCCGGAGCCGACCTGGTTCGAGCCCTACCCGGACGCCCTGCTGGAGGACCTGCCGGACACCGCCCCGGGACCGGAGGCCCGCTATGAAACGCGGGAGGCGCTGGCGCTGTCGTTCGTCGCCGGACTCCAGAAGCTGCCGCCGCGGCAGCGCGCGGTACTGGTGCTGCGCGACGTGCTCGGCTTCCGTGCGGCCGAGGTGGCCGACCTGCTCGACAGCAGCGGCGTCTCGGTGAACAGCGCCCTGCAGAGGGCGCGTACGGCCCTGGAGGGCGGGCGGCCCGCGCGCGACCGGGCGCCGCTGCCGCGCTCGCCGCGTGAACGCGCGCTGGCCGAGCGGTTCGTGGACGCGCTGGAGAACTCGGACATCGACGGGCTCGTCGCGCTGCTGACCGACGACGCATGGCTGACGATGCCGCCCGAGCCCCTCGCATACCAGGGACCCCCGGCGATCGCCCGGTTCTACGAGAGCCGCACCTGGTGGGGCGGCCGAGAGCTGCGCATGGTCCCCACGCGGGCGAACGGCCAGCCCGCGTTCGGCTCCTACCTCCGCGATCCCACCAGCCCCATCGCGCACGCCTACGGGCTGGTGGTGCTCACCCTGGACGGCGACCGGATCCGCGCCATCACCCGCTTCGGAGACGACAGCCTCTTCCCCGTGTTCGGGCTGCCCCGAACACTCCGCGACCCCGGTCCCTCGTGCTGAGTTCGGACCGGACCGAAAGGAGAAGATCACCATGAAGACCCCCGCGATCGTCTCGCCGCAGGAGTGGGAGGCTGCCCGCCGGCAGCTGCTGGTGGAGGAGAAACAGCTGACCCGCGCCCGTGACGCACTGGCCGCCCGGCGCCGGCGGATGCCGTGGCTGGCGGTGGAGAAGCCGTACGAGTTCGAGGGGCCCGACGGCACGTCGAGTCTGCTCGACCTGTTCCAGGGGCGTCGGCAGCTGGTCGTCTACCGCGCCTTCTTCGAGCCCGGCGTGTTCGGCTGGCCCGACCACGCGTGCCGTGGCTGCTCCATGCTGGCCGACCACGTCGGCAACCTCGCGCATCTGAACGCCCGCGACACCACCCTCGTCTTCGCCTCGCGCGCACCGCAGGCGGACATCGAGCGGGTGAAGGCGCGGATGGGCTGGGCGATGCCCTGGTACACGATCACCGACGACTTCGACACCGACTTCGGTGTGGACGAGTGGCACGGCACGAACGCGTTCATCCGCGAAGGCAACAGCGTGTTCCGTACCTACTTCGTCAACAGCCGTGGTGACGAGGCGATGGGGAGCACCTGGAGCTACCTCGACATGACCGCGCTCGGGCGCCAGGAGACCTGGGAGGACTCGCCCGAGGGGTATCCCCAAACCGCGCCGTACGCATGGTGGAACTGGCACGACGCGTACGACGAGGCCGAGCCGGCACCGGAGTGGCTGGCCCGGATCCACCCGGACGCCGGAGACCGGTCTGCGTGAACCCCTCACATGTTTCGTGAGTCCTTCACGCCATATGCGAACGAACGCCCGAGTTCGTCACGCGTGAGGGTGTTTGTCATACGGAGTTCGATGGGCGAAGTGTGTCCACGTCCCGCCTTCGACCAGCGGAGATCTGCTGTGTCCGGCGTGCCCGCGGGGTCAACGGCCCCCCGTTCCAGCCCTGTTCGGGGTGCGGGCGAGGAGGGAGGTGTTTGAGCCGGTTCTGGAAACAGGTCGGTTAATGCTTGCTCACGAGCTGGTTGCGAGCGGGTGAGCAGGCCATGATGGGCCCATGACGTTGGCCTTGCGCGCGCTGGCGCAACTGGCGACCTGGCCGGACCTGACTCCGGCGGTCCCGAGCTGCGGTCTGGGGCAGGCCGTGAGTTCGGCCCAGGGCGAGATCGCCCACTTCCACTCGGACCATGATGTCGATCTGCGGCTGACCGACCGGGCCATCCGGCGGTTCGCCAAGGACATGAAAGGCTCGGGCGTCATCCGGATCGTGCCGGGCTCGCCGTGGGTCACCCTCCGGCTCGACGCCGCGAGCGACGTCGACCTGCTGCTCACCCTGGTGAGCGTGGCACTCCAGGCCCAGCAGGTGTGGCCCGATCCGGTCGGGCGGGTGGTGACCGGCTGCAACGACCAGCGAGGGGCGGGGTTCGTGAGGGCCGACCTCAGCGGATTCTGACCTCACACGGCCAGGACCCGGATGCCCGCCTCCTCGAACCGGTGCACGGTGTCCTGCCCCACCGCCGTGTCCGTGACGAGCGTGTCCACCAGCTCGGCGGCGCAGATGCGGGCGAACGAGCGCTGACCCAGCTTGCTGGAGTCGGCGGCCACGACGACCCGCTCGGCGCGCTCGCACAGCAGCCGGTTGATCGCCGCCTCCGCCTCGTCGTGCGCCGCCGCGCCGTGCGTGACGTCGAAGGCGACCACCCCGAGCACGGCCACGTCGAGGGTGATCTGCCCGAGCACCCCGTCGGCGAGCGGCCCGATGAGCTCGTACGACTGCGCCCGCGCCACCCCGCCGGTCACCACGATCTTGAACTGGGGCCGTACCGCCAGCTCGTTGGCGATGTTGAGCGCGTTCGTGACGATGGTGAGCGCGGGTGAGCCGGTGCTGAGGTCGCCGCGCACGGCCAGGGCGCGCGCCACCTCCGTGGTGGTCGTGCCTCCGGTCAGCCCCACCGCTTCGCCCGGCGCCACGAGGTCCGCCACCGCCTTGGCGATGCGCTGTTTCTCGGAGGCGTGCCGGGCGGTCTTGTAGCGCAGCGGCAGCTCGTAGGACACCCCGTGCACGACCGCCCCGCCGCGGGTGCGCACCAGCATCTGCTGCTCGGCGAGCTGGTCGAAGTCCCGGCGGATCGTCGCCGCGGACACCTCCAGTTCGGCCGCCGCCTCCTCGACCTCCAGCCGGCCGCGCTCGACGAGCAGTTCGAGCAGCGCCTTCCAGCGGGCGTCTCGGGACATCCGCAGCCTCCGTTCTCCGTCTTCCCGGCGACCCTAGCGCACTGCACTCTGCGCATCATGCTTGATTGTGCTCGAAACCTCGCTATATCTTGCAGGAACAATCAGCAAGGGGAGGGTGTGGCATGAGCCATGTCGAGGACGAGCTGAAAAGCCAGCCCGAGTGCTGGACACGGGCGGCCGAGGAGGCGGGGCGGTACGGCGCCGCGCTGCCGGCGCCGGGGGAACGGATCGCGATCGTCGGGTGCGGGACGTCGTACTTCATGGCGCAGGCGGCCGCGGCGCTGCGCGAGGCCGCCGGACAGGGCGAGACGGACGCGTTCGCCGCCTCCGAGTTCCCGCGCGGGCGGTCGTACGACCGGGTCGTCGCCCTCACCCGCTCCGGTACCACCACCGAAGTGCTCGATCTGCTCGGGAAGTTGAGGGGCGGCACTCCGACGACGGCCCTGACCGCCGACCCGGCCACGCCCGTGGCGACGGCCGCCGACGACCTCGTCGTCCTGGACTTCGCCGATGAACGCTCCGTCGTCCAGACCCGGTTCGCGACCACCGTGCTCACCCTCCTGCGTGCCCACTTCGGCCTGCACATGGACGCCGTCGTCGCCGACGCCCGCAAGGCCCTCTCCACTCCCTTGCCCGAACGGCTGGTGGACTGCACCCAGTTCACCTTCCTGGGGCGCGGCTGGACCGTGGGACTCGCCAACGAGGCCGGCCTGAAGATGCGGGAGGCCTCCCTGTCCTGGACCGAGGCCTACCCGGCGATGGAGTACCGGCACGGACCGATCAGCATCACCACCGAGGGCACCGCGACCTGGATGCTCGGCGCGGCGCCCGCCGGCCTCGCCGAGCAGGTGCGCGCCACCGGCGGCTCGTGGATCGGGGGCACGCTCGACCCGCTCGCCGAACTCGTCCGCATCCAGCGCCTCGCGGTCGCCGTCGCCGCCCGCCGCGGCCTCGACCCCGACCGGCCGCGCCACCTCACCCGCTCGGTGATCCTCGCCCCCTAGGGGGTGTCTTCAGGACACCCCCTGCCCGTGCTCCGGAAGGGAACCAAGCCGTGCCCCTCGCGACCACCGGCGAGCTGGTCACCCGCGCAGCTCAGACCCGCTCCGCCGTCGCCGCCTTCAACATCATCACCCTGGAACACGTAGAGGCCGTCATCGCCGGCGCCGAGACCGTCGGTGCGCCCGTCGTCCTCCAGGTCAGCGAGAACGCCGTCAAGTTCCGCTACGGACGGCTCCTGCCCCTGGCCCGCGCCGCCGCGGCCGCCGCCGAACGCGCCGAGGTACCCGTCGCCCTGCACCTCGACCATGTGCAGAGCGACGACCTGCTGCGCCAGGCACCCGATGCCGGATTCAGCTCGGTGATGTACGACGCCGCCCGTCTGCCCTACGCCGAGAACCTCGCCGCGACCCGGGCCGCCGCCGACTGGGCGCACGCCCAAAACCTGTGGATCGAGGCCGAGTTGGGGCAGGTCGGCGGGAAGGACGGCCGGCCCCCGCTGGACGCCCACGCGCCCGGTGCCCGCACCGATCCGGACCAGGCGCACGACTACGTCGCCGGCACCGAGGTCGACGCCCTGGCCGTGGCCGTCGGCAGCGTCCACGCCATGACCACGCGCACCGCCGCCCTCGACCACGGCCTCCTCAACCGGCTCTCCGCCGTCCTGTCCGTCCCGCTGGTCCTGCACGGGTCCTCCGGCGTACCGGACGACGGCCTCGTCGCGGCGGTCGCGGGCGGCATCGCCAAGGTCAACGTCGGCACCGCCCTCAACGTGGCCATGACCAGCGCGATAAGGGACTTCCTCGCCGCCCACCCGGAAGCCGTCGACTCACGCAAGTACCTCAGCGTGGGCAGGGAGGCGATGGCCCGGGAAGTGGCCCGCATCATCGGCGTCCTGGGCCGGGAGCGGTGCGCTAGCTCTTCTTGACCGCCTTCAGCACCACGAACTTCGGGTCGCTCGCCACCAGCGTGCTGTTGCCGAACAGCCGCCGGAGCGTGATGTGGTAGCCCAGGTGCCGGTTGCCGATCACCCACAGCTCGCCGCCGGGGCGCAGCGCGCGCTTCGCCCCGGCGAACATCCGCCACGCCGTCGCGTCGGTGGTCGCCTGGTGGGAGTGGAACGGCGGGTTGTTCAGGACGAGGTCCACACTGCCCGGCGCCACCCCGGCCATCCCGTCGCCGACCCGGAACTCGGCGTGCCCGGGCACCCCGTTCGCCTTGTACGTCGCCTCGGCCGCGGCGACGGCCTGGAACGACTCGTCCACGAACAGCACTTCGGCCGTCGGATCGGCCAGCGCCACCGCCGTCCCGACCACGCCGTTGCCGCAGCCGAGATCCACCACCCGCCCGGCGCCCGTCCCGGCCGGCAGGTGCTGGAGGAGGAACCGGGTGCCGATGTCGAGCCGGTCGGCACAGAAGACGCCCGCGTGGTTGACGACCGTACGCCCGGAGACCGCACCGACGCCGTTCGGGAGGGCATAGCTGTACGGCCACGGGTTCGCCGGGCGCTCCAGCGACGGGTCCGGGGCGCAGAAGATCAGCCGGGCCTTCTGCTGCGCCAGCGAGGTGCGGGTCGGCCCGAGGATCCGCTCGAACAGGCGCAGCGTCGAGGTGTGGATCTCCTTCACCATCCCGGTGCCCACGACCACGGTGCCCGCGTGGACGGCGGGGGCGAGCCGCAGCAGCTGGTCCTCCAGCAGCGCCAGACTCTTCGGCACCCGCACCAGCAGCACGTCCACCCGCTCCGGCGGCGGGTCCTGGGTGGTGAGCAGGGCCACGGCACCCGGCTCGACCCCGGCCCGCGCCAGGTTCGCCCGGGTCGCCTCCTGGCTCAGGAAGGAGTCGGTGATCTGGGCCGGCCGGTACTCGGCGAGCGCCGTCACCAGCGCGCCCCAGCGGTCGCCGGCCACCACGACCGTGCCCGAGAGCGGCACCCGCTCCTCGGCCAGGTGCCGCAGCAGGTACGCGTCGGAGGCGTCCCAGGCGCGCAGCCGGTCGCGGGGATCCTCGGGGAAACGGGACAGCTCGAACTCGCCCCACGGCGTCGTCATACGGTCGTTCATCGTGCTCCAGGCTAGCCGAGCCGCAGTTCAGGGCCCGTCCGCCCGGGCCTCGGGCAGGATGGGCGCATGGACGCGGAGCTGTTTCCGAGGGCGCGTGCCGAGGTCGCACCGGGCGCCGTGCACGTCCCGCACTGGCTGGACGCCGAGCGGCAGCGCGCGCTCCTCGGCGCCTGCCGCACCTGGGCGCGGCCCCCTGCCGGACTGCGCACGGTCCGCACCCCTGGAGGCGGCACGATGACCGCCAGGCAGGTCTGTCTCGGCTGGCACTGGTACCCGTACGCCTACGCCCGCACGGTCGCCGACGGCGACGGCGCCCCCGTGAAGCCCTTCCCGGCCTGGCTGGGCGAGCTGGCCCGCCGCGCCGTGACCGACGCGCTCGGCCCGCAGGCTGCCCCGGCGGAGCCGTACGACATCGCGCTGATCAACTTCTACGACGGCGACGCCCGCATGGGCATGCACCGCGACAGCGACGAGAAGTCGGCCGCGCCGGTGGTGTCGCTGAGCCTCGGCGACACGTGCGTCTTCCGCTTCGGCAACACCCGGACCCGCACCAGGCCGTACACGGACGTGGAGCTGCGCAGTGGCGACCTGTTCGTCTTCGGGGGCCCCGCCCGGTTCGCCTTCCACGGTGTGCCCCGCGTCCACCCCGGAACGGCGCCGCCCGCGCTCGGGCTGAACGGGCGGCTGAACATCACCCTGCGGGTGAGCGGGCTGTAGATCGCGGCACGGCCACGACGACTGCGGATCATGGGAGACTCGCCCTCATGAGCGGCAAGGCGGACCCCCGGACGGCGGGGGAAGGGACCACCACCTCGAGGGCGCGGCTGGACCGGGGGCGCGGTGCGCTCGGGCCCGCGCTGGAGCTCGTGCACACCGGGCGGGCGCCGACCCGGGCGGTGCTCACCTCCGAGCTCGGGGTCACCCGGGCGACGGCCGGGGCGGTCGCCGCCGAGCTGGAGGCGCTCGGGCTGATCCGGGTGGATGCCCGGCCGGGCGCGGCGGCAGGCTCCCAGGGACGCCCCTCGCACCGGCTGGAGGTCGCCGAGGACGGTCCGGTGGCGCTCGCCGCGCAGGTCCACGCCGACGGCTTCCGTGCCGCGCTGGTCGGTCTCGGCGGTCGCATCGTGGCGACCGCGCCGACCCGTGAGGCCGTCGACGCCGACCCCGCCAAGGTGCTGGGCTCGGTCGTCGAGGCGGGCGCCGAGCTCCTGCGTACGACGGGCCGCCGCTGCGTCGGAGCGGGACTGGCCGTACCGTCCGCGGTCGCCGAACCCGAGGGCCTCGCCCTCAACCCGCTCCACCTGGCGTGGCCGGTGGGCGCACCGGTGCGCCGGATCTTCGCCGAGTGCGTGCGCGCCGCCGGCATCACCGGCCCCGCCTTCGCGGGCAACGACGTCAACCTCGCCGCGCTCGCCGAACACCGGCACGGCGCCGGCCGGGGCGCCCGGGACCTGCTGTGCGTGGCCACCGGGCACCGGGGCGTCGGCGGCGCCCTGGTCCTCGACGGCCGTCTGCACACCGGCAGTTCGGGACTGGCCCTGGAGGTCGGCCACCTCACCGTCAACCCGGAGGGCCGCCCCTGCCACTGCGGCAGCCGGGGCTGCCTGGACGTCGAGGCCGACCCGCTGGCCCTGCTCATCGAGGCGGGCCGCACCCCGGGCCCCGAGGTCTCCCTGCTCCAGCAGGCCAACGACCTGCTGCGCACCCAGTACACCGACCCGGCCGTGCGCACCGCCGCCGAGGCCCTGATCGACCGCCTCGGCCTGGGCCTCGCCGGTCTGGTCAACATCCTCAACCCCGACCGCATCATCCTCGGCGGCCTGCACCGCACCCTCATCGACGCCGATCCCCAGCGGCTGCGCGCGGTCGTCGCCGACCGCAGCCTGTGGGGCCAGAGCGGCGGTGTGCCGATCCTGCCCTGCACACTGGACCACAACAGTCTGGTCGGCGCGGCGGAGCTGGCGTGGCAGCCGGTGCTGGACGATCCGCTGGGGGCGCTGGCCTGAGGGGCACGCCCCCTCCCACAGGGGCAGGTGCCTTCCCCGGCCGGGAAGGCGACGTCGACTGCGTGTGCGTCGACGGCTGCGACGCGGACGCGTTCGAGGGCGGCCACGTGCACGCACGCCGCCAGGGGCGACGCCGGATGCGCCCGCCCAAGGGCCGGGAGCCGACCACGCCTTGAACCCCCGACCGTTTCAGCGGCACAGCTGCGCTGTCAGGCCCTCGAAGTCTGCGAAGTCCTCGCGGGCCGGCCTTGTCGGCGTCGCGGCCGACTGCCGGCGCTCGCGCGCGAACTGCTCGGCCACCGCCGTCAGTTCGGCGTTCGGGCGGGACGTGGGACCCAGGTCGTAGGGGTCGACAGCCTCCAAGGGGCCGACCCCGTCGGCCAGGACCCTCAGGAGGTCCGGCAGATCGCGGCGACGACGCCGATCCCGCCCTCGGACCCCGTGCAGCCGCTCGCCAGGGCCTGCACGTTTGCAGCCGCACGCCGGGACTTGCACGCCTGCCGCCGCCCGCCGAGGCCTACACGCCCGCGGCCGCGCGCCGGGGCCGGGCGACCAGCTCCCCACCGCAGTTGGGACAGATCTGCCCCATGGCTTCGCCGCACGCCACGCAGAACGTGCACTCGTACGAGCAGATGCGAGCCGGACCGTCCGCGGGCAACTCGGCGGTTCCACAGCGCTCGCAGCGGTCGCGCATCTCCAGGGCCATCGCAGTCTCGTCTCCTCGGGGAAGGGGCCGGTGGTGTTCCGACTCCCATCCTCCGGACGGCCGCCCGGGCCGAAACCCGCTCCAGGGACACAGACCCGTACGATCGGGCCACGCCCCGGTCACGTCCAGTCGACCGCGAACGCCTGCCCCGGGTGGACCGTGAGGACACGGTCCACCAGCTCCGCACCCACCGCCGCCGCGAGCCGCTGCCGCACCCGGCGCAGCAGGTACGGCATCCCGGGCCCGCCGTCCACCGACCGTGCCCCGGCGACCACCGTGTCCCCGCCGAGCAGCAGCCGGTCCCCGTACCCGGCCTCGGCCAGGTCCCGCACCGCCCGAGGCATCCGCCAGTCGGTGGCGTGGTGCGCGCGCGAGGGCCCGTCGAAGGCCAGCCAGCAGCCCGACTCCGCGGCCTGCCGCTGCACCACGGGATCGGGGAAGCGGTTGAGGTGCCCGAGGATCACCCGGTGCCCGGGCACACCCAACGCGCCGCACAACAGGTCGAGTACGTCCAGGGCGCCGGTCCCCAGCTCCAGATGGACGGCGATCGGCGCACCGGTGGCACGGTGGGCCTCGGCCGCCGCGGTCATCGTCCAGCGGGCGTGCGCGTCCAGGGCGTGGAAGCCGCCCGCCACCTTGATCAGACCTGCCCGCACCCCCGAGGTGCCGATGCCCTCGGTCAGCTCGGAGACGAACACCTCGGCGAGCCTGCCCCGCAGGCCGTCGAGCACCTCCGGGTCGTAGTGGGCCGCCTGATGCAGCCCCGTCGCGCAGACCAGGTGCACACCCGTGGCCCGGGACAGCCCCGGCAGGTCCGCCGCCCGCCGGCCCATGCCGTACGGCGTCCACTGCACGACGGCTCCTCCGCCCGCCTCCCGGAACGCCGTCAGCTCGGCCCGCGCGGCGGACGCGTCGCTCAGCTCCTGGCCCGGCAGCTGCGGGCTGCGCAGGAAGAGGTGGTCGTGCGCGTCGCACACGCCCAGCTCCTCGGGGCGGACGTCACCGACGACCGTGCGGACGCGGCTCACCACTGCCTGCCGCGCGGGAGCCGGTCCCGGCCGGGTGCCGACACGTGCAGCACCTGGAAGACGTCCCCGCCGGCCTTGGGTGCGTCGTGTTCCCAGAGGGAGAAGTGGACCAGCTCCCAGCGGTACGGGTCCACGGCCGCCGCCGCGAGCACGGCACCGTCCTCGGCCGCCAGCCGTCCCGCCTCCCGTGCCGCGTCCTCCATCACGGCGGACAACTCCACGCCCTCCGGGACCGGTTGCCGCCGCCGGACGGCCACCGCCGCGGGGGAGCCCGCGGCGCCACCTTCCTCGTACGCCAGCCCCGTCCACTGGTGCACCGCGGGCCTCCCGAAGTCGCCGACGAGCCGTTGGAAGGCGCCTCCCCACAGGAAGCTGTTCATGCCCTCCACGGTGTTCCAGAGGTAGAACGGCGCGTACTGGTTGACCGGCGAGCCGTGCACCCCGCGCTCGCGCAGCAGGTAGGTCTTGAAGCCGAGGCCGTCCCAGTCGTCGAGCAGGTGGCCGATGCGGGAGACGCGGCCGCGGACGATGCCCATGTCGTAGTCGGCGGGGAGTGTCAGCTCGTACTGCATGGCGTGCACTTCGGGATCCTTCCTCAGGCCGGATAGTCGTCGACGTGCTCGTGCCACTCGGTGGTGGTCCCGTCCGCGGCGGCCTCCACGACCGCGAGGTGGGTCATGAAGGTGCGCGGCGCGGCACCGTGCCAGTGCCATTCGCCCGGCTCGATCCACACCGTGTCGCCGGCGCGGATCTCCGCAACGTCGCCGCCCCTGCGCTGCACCAGCCCCTCGCCCTCAAGGACGTGCAGCACCTGGCCGTGCGGATGCCGGTGCCAGGCGGTGTGCGCGCCGGGCGCGAAGTGGACGTTGAACATGCGCAGCCGGGACGGGGCGGCGGGAGCGGCGATCTCGTCCAGCCAGACGGAGCCGGTGAACTGCTCCGCCGGACCCTGGAGGCTCTCGGGACGCCGTCTGGTGATGTGCACGGAAATCGGTTCTCCAGTCAGGGAGTTCGGGGTGTAAGAAGGGAGAGCAGACCGCGGACACCGGCATCGAAGGCGGCGGGGGAGCCGGAGGCGCGCGCGAGGACGTACCCGCCCTGCACGGTCGCGAGGACGGCCGCGCCGATCTCCTCGCCGTCCAGGCCGGGCGCGAACTGCCCCTGCTGCTTGCCCTCTTCTACGAGGTGGGCGATCCGCCCGCGGATCCACGCGATCGTCTCGTCCACCGGGGCGCGCAGCTCGTCGCTCGCGATCACCTCGGGATCCATGGTCAGCCGGCCGATCGGACACCCGCGCAGCACGTCGCGCTCGCGCAGCAGATACGCCTCGATGCGCTCGTACGGGGTGCCCGGGCCGTCGAGTACGCCCTCGGCGGTGGCCCGCAGCTGCTCGGCGGTCCGCCGGATCGCCGCCAGGGCCAGGTCCGGCTTGCCGTTGAAGTGGTGGTACATGCTGCCCTGGCCGGCCCCGGCGCGCTCCAGGATCGCCTTGGGGCTCGTGCCCACGTAGCCGCGCTCCCACAGCAGCTCGCGGGTGGACTCGATCAGCCGTTCCGAGGTGCTCATGAGAGCACTGTACATACTAGTAGTTACAGTCGCCAGCTCTTCTCCGATGTCGCCCTGCTCGTCGCCACGTTCTCCATCCACAACACCTTCGCGATCGTCGTCGCCCAGCGCACCCGCGAGAACGCCCTGCTGTGCGCCGTGGGCGCCACCCGCCGCCAGGTGACCGCCGCCGCCCTCGCCGAGGCCTCGTTCGTCGCCGTCGCGGCCTCGGGTGCGGGGCCGGCCGGCGGGATCGGCATCGCCGCCGGACTGCAGGCGCTGTTCCCGGCGATCGGATTCCCGTTCCCCGAAGGCCACTTGGTGGTCAAGGTCCTGTCGATGGTCCTGCCGCTCGCGGTGGGCGTCGTGGTCTGCCTGGGCTCGGCCCTGCTGCCCGCCGTACGCGCCGGACGCACCGTCCCGCTGGCCGCGCTGCGCGAGACGGCCGTCGACCACTCCGGGGCCTCCCGCATCCGCGCGGCCGCCGGCACGCTTTCTCGGCGCGGCTGCGCCGGCCGCTGCCCTCACCGGCGTCCTGGTGCCCCCCTCGGTGTGGCTCGCGGGCCTCGGCGCACTGCTCGCGCCGGCGTCCTTCGTGGTCCTCGGCCAGGTCGCCGCCACCCCGGCCGTACGACTGCTCGGCGCACCGCTGGACGGGCTGCGCGGGTCACCGGCGGCCTCGCCCGGCGCAACGCCCTGCGCAGCCCGAAGCGGACGGCCGCCACGGCGAGCGCGCTGATGATCGGTGTGGCCGTCGTGTCGCCGTTCACCGTGTTCGGTGCGTCCCTGAAGGCCACCATGGACCGGACGGTGTCACGGTCCTTCGCGGGCGACGTCGCGGTCAGCGCCCCGTCCTTCGGAGCGGGCGGCAGCGGGCTCAGCCCCCGGCTCGCCCCGGCCCTCGAGCGGCTGCCCGAGGCGGACACCGCGGTGGGGCTCGGCCGCGGCGTCGCCGAAGTCGACGGCAAGGGGAGGGCGCTGACCGTGACCGATCCGGCCGCGCTCGCCCGCACCTTCGACCTCGGCACGGTCACCGGCTCCCTGCACGACCTCGGCCGCCACGGCCTCGCGCCGACCCGCGCGGAGGCCGGCCGCCAGGGGCTGCACACCGGCGACACCGCACGGCTCACCTTCACCGACGGGCGGACGGAGGACTTCACCGTCAAGGCCGTCTACGGCCAGTCCGAACTCGCCGGGGACTACGTCATCACCCGCGCGGCCTGGGCCCCGCACCGCACCCAGGACTCCGACGGGCTGGTCGCCGTCACGTTCAAGCACTGTGTGAGCGCGGACGCGGGCAGGGCGGCGGTGCGGACGACAGCCGCCCGCTACGGAAACCCGCAGGTGCAGACACGCGACGAGTACGCACAGTCCTCCGCGGGCGGGATCGACATGATGCTGACGCTCGTCCACGCGCTGCTCGCCCCTGCGGTCGTCATCGCCCTGCTCGGCATCGCCAACACGCTGACCCTGGCGCTGCACGAACGCACCCGGGAGCTGGGGCTGCTGCGGGCCGTCGGCCAGACCCGTGCCCAGCTGCGGGCCATGGTCCGCTGGGAATCGGTCCTGCTCGCCGCCTTCGGCACGGTCGGCGGGCTCGGTCTCGGCGGCTTCCTCGGCTGGGTGCCGGTGCGGGCCTCCGACGGCGCGAGCGACACCGCGTTCGCCTTCGCCCTCGCGCCCGGCCGGCTCGCCGTGGTCGCCCTGGCCGGCCTCGTGGCCGGCGCCCTCGCGGGCCTGCGCCCGGCCCGGCGCGCGGCACGCCTGGACGTGCTGCGGGCCATCGGCACGGAGTGAGGCGCCGCCGCCGTACGGCAGGGGCGGCCGCCACCGCCCGGTCAGCCGGGAACGGCCGACCGGGCGGGAGCGGGCGCCGCCGCGGCGGCACGGGCCGCCACGGGTCGTGGAGCCGCGGCGACGGGGGACGGGGCCGGCGCCACCTCGGTGATCCGGGGCGCGGGCTGCGGCTCGGCCGTCCTGCGGGGCACATGGGCGGGCTGCCGGTGTGCCGCGGGCGGTGCGGGCAACGTGAACCAGACGACCTTTCCGTCGTCGCCGTCCGGGCGGGCTCCCCAGCTCTCGCTCACCGCGGCCACCATCGCCAGGCCCCGCCCGCACGTGGCCAGCGGGGCGGCCTCCGGCGTGTCCGCGACGTCGGCGACCACCGGAAGGCGCGGATCGTGGTCGCGCACCGAGACCGTGAGCCGGTCGACGACCAGTTCCAGCTCGACGGTGCACGACTTGTCGGGGCGGGCGTGCCGGTGGACGTTGCTCAGCAACTCGGTCACGCCGAGCGCCGCCCGGTCTATCAACGGGTCCATATGCCAGTAACGCAACTGCGCAGATACGATTCTGCGGACCTGGCCGATCCGCGACGGCAGGGCTTGGAGCTCCACCGTGCAGTGCCTGCTTGGGTGACTGATCACGGCTGCGACTCCCCGATGTGAGGTCCGGAGGAACCGGAAGAACACGGAGAACAACGGATCCAGCAGGGTGCTTGCGTCCAAACGTCCGCCTGCTGTCGTGGCCGGCGGGCTGGTTCGCAGCGTTATCGCCGGTAAACCCAGAGTGACGTGAGAACAGCGTGACGCAGCGGATGCACTCTCGCAACTCGCCGCGACCGGACGCCGCTCAGCCGCCCCGGCCGGCCGCCCGCCGCACCGCCTCGACGAACCGCCGTGCCGCGGGTGGCCCCGGCTCGCCCGGAGCGGGGTCGTGGTCGCCCAGCCGCAGCAGGTACCGGTTGCCGTTGAGGTCGGCCAGCGCCCGGTCGTCCGGGACGAACCAGGGCTTGGAGGCACGGACCGCCTGCACCGGCGCGCTGTCGATCTCACTGCCGTAGCTGGTGAGCAACTCCAGCCTGCCGTCGCTGATCCGGACCTGCCCGGCCCGGGTGAGCGAGCGCAGCCGCTTTCCTATCCGCACGCCCGTGGCCGTGAACTCCGGCTCCGCCATCCTTCGCCGCCCCCTTGCGCGTCGCTCGCCGGACCCCGGCCCGCTGGGATCGGGATCCTGCCCGTGTCCGGTCGTACCGCCTCAGGCCGTACCGGCTCTGGTGGTCCAGTGTGCGCCCCCGTTCGGGACGATCGTCCCGTGCGGTGCAGTCTGCCCCGATGCGGCCGGGAGCACCAGTACGCACGGGCCGGATGCGCCGGGCGCCCGGAGCACTCGCGCCAATGCGCCCCCGCGCGCCCCGCACGGGTGTGCCCCAGCCTGCCTTTGGGTGGCCCAAAGATGCGTTTATGCAGGTGGGAAGCGGTGCGGAAGGTGCTTATGATCGAGGTGCCGGCCGCGCGAGGCGCCGTCGGTGCCCAGCGTAAGGAGCCCCGCCGTGAGCACCACCCCACAGACCCGGACCGGCGCCACCCTCGATGTCGACCGCAGCGACGCCGCCTACCGCGACTGGCTGAAAGAGGCCGTCCGCAAGGTCCAGGCCGACGCGAACCGCTCGGCGGACACCCACCTGCTGCGCTTCCCGCTGCCCGAGGACTGGCGCATCGACCTGTACCTGAAGGACGAGTCGACGCACCCGACCGGCAGCCTCAAGCACCGGCTCGCCCGCTCCCTGTTCCTGTACGGTCTGTGCAATGGCTGGATCCGCCCGGGCCGCCCGGTGATCGAGGCGTCCAGTGGCTCGACGGCCGTCTCCGAGGCCTACTTCGCCAAGCTGATCGGCGTGCCCTTCATCGCGGTCATGCCCCGCACGACGAGCGCCGAGAAGTGCCGCCTGATCGAGTTCCACGGCGGACAGTGCCACTTCGTGGACGACTCCCGGAAGATGTACGAGGAGTCCGCCCGCCTCGCGGTGGAGACCGGCGGCCACTACATGGACCAGTTCACCTACGCCGAGCGGGCCACCGACTGGCGCGGCAACAACAACATCGCCGAATCCATCTTCCGCCAGCTGGAGTTGGAGCGGTTCCCGGAACCCGCCTGGATCGTCGCGACGGCCGGCACCGGCGGTACCTCGGCGACCCTCGCGCGTTACGTCCACTACATGCAGTACGACACCCGCATCTGTGTCGCCGACCCGGACAACTCCTGCTTCTTCGAGGGCTGGACCACCGGCGATCCGGACGTCACCTGCGACTGCGGCTCCCGTATCGAGGGCATCGGCCGGCCGCGCATGGAGCCCAGCTTCGTGCCCGGCGCGATCGACCGGATGATGAAGGTCCCGGACGCGGCCAGCGTCGCCGCCGTACGCGCCCTGGAGCGGGCCATCGGCCGCAAGGCGGGGGGGTCGACGGGCACCGGCCTGTGGAGCGCGCTGAAGATCGTCTCCGAGATGGTGGCCGAGGGCCGCACCGGCAGCGTGGTCACCCTGCTGTGCGACCCGGGGGACCGCTACCTCGACAAGTACTACTCCGACGCCTGGCTCGCGGAACAGGGCCTGGACATCGCCCCGTACACGGCGGCGATCGAGTCCCTGCTGGCGACGGGCGTCTGGCCGGACTGAGCGGCCCGGCCCGGACCGCCGGCGCGCTACCCGCCGAGGCGCCGGTCCAGCGCGCCGATCGCCTGGCGCACGGCACGTCCCACGCCCGGCCGCGCCAGGCGCCACATGAGCCGGAACGCGGCCGTACCGTCGAGGGCGAAGGTCATCCGGATCCGGGTCCCACCCCCTGCCGGGGTCAGCCGCCACTCCTCGATCCAGCCGCGGGCCCCGGGGGCGTTGGTCACGTCGACGCGGTAGGCGTACACCTCGGGCGCCTTCGCGACCAGCACCGACTCGGTGAAGCGGATACCGCCCCGCAGCCGTACCTCGCGCCCGCCCTCGGTCGGCCGGACCGATGCCACCGACGAGAACCACTGCGGCCAGCCGGACACGTCCTCGGCGAGCGCGTGGAAGACCGCGTCGGGAGCGGCGGTGAGATCCCCGGTGAAGACCAGCCGTACGGGGGCGGTCTCGGTGAAGTCGATCCCCACCGGGCGCAGACGGTGAGCCATGGCGGCAAAACCCCCTAGTGAAGTCCCTCGGGAATGCGGGGTGTTGAACCGTCAGCCTAACTGACGCTCCGTCAGATGTCCTCGTCCTCGTCCGGTTCGCCCGCCACCACCAGGCGCCGCAGATGCTCCGCGATCTCCGACCGCGCCCCGGTCGGCAGGCCCGCATCGGTGACCAGCGTGTCCACCTGCTCCAGCGCGGCGAACGAACTGAGGCCCACCGTCCCCCACTTGGTGTGGTCGGCGACCACCACGACACGGCGGGCCGACTGCACCAGGCGCCGGTTGGTCTCGGCCTCCGCGAGGTTCGGCGTGGACAGGCCGGCCTCGACCGATATGCCGTGCACGCCGAGGAAGAGCAGATCGAAGTGGAGGGCGGCGATCGCCTGGTCGGCGACCGGCCCCACCAGCGAGTCGGACGGGGTGCGCACGCCGCCGGTCAGCACCACCGTGGCCGAACCCTGCCGCTGCCCCGACGTGCGCTGCGCCGCGTGGAAGACGTCGGCGACCCGCACCGAGTTCGTCACCACCGTCAGATCGGGCACCTCCAGCAGGTGCTGCGCGAGTGCGTAGGTCGTCGTACCGCCGGACAGGGCGATCGCCGTACCCGGTGTGACCAGCCGGGCGGCGGCCCGCGCGATGTCCTCCTTGGCGCTCAGCTCCAGGCCGGACTTGGCCTCGAAGCCCGGCTCGTGGGTGCTCGCCTCGACCACCGGGACCGCACCGCCGTGCACCTTCTCCAGCACGCCCTGACGGGCCAGCGCGTCCAGGTCGCGGCGCACGGTCATGTCGGAGACGCCGAGCTTGCGGGTCAGTTCGTTGACGCGGACCCCGCCCCGGCGCCGGACCTCGTCCACGATCAGGGCGCGGCGCTGCTCAGCGAGGAGGCTCTGATTCTCACTCACGTACGCTCCGGTCCTTTCGCCGCCGTCCGTCCGAGCACCCCGCCGCACCTACTCCGACCTGGATGTTCCATCCGGCGTCGGGGTGTGCGGGCGTCCCATCCTTTCACGGGTCGGCACGGCTTGCGCCACTGCTTGTCACGACGCGCACATGCCATTCGGCTCGCCCCGGGCGCCGGGCTTCCCCTCCGCCATCACCCGGATCGGGGAGATTCCATGACGAGAGGTGCATGCCGCCCCGGAAAAGGAGATCCTGGTCGGCGCACGGACACAGGCCTTGGAACGCGTCACGGGGGAAGTGCGAGAACAGTGGAACGTGCACACGAACGCAGCGCCGGGCAGGAGACGGACGTCCCCGCCGCCCGGCACCCACAGGCGGAGACCGAGCTGGAACTCCTGGTGCACGGAGTCGGCGGCACCACACCGGAGAAGATGCTCGGCGACCCGCGAACGGTCCGGGTCACCGGTGACGACACCGCAGCGGTCTTCCGGCGCGCCGACCACACCGACCGCGCGGACGACACCCCGGCCGGCGAGGGGGCCCGGAACGAGCCGGTGCAGGAGGCGTACGTCTGGTGCAACCTCACCTCCGGCGACGGCAGCCGCGCCCTGTGGCTCCTGTTACTGCCCTTCATGGTGGTCAACCTCGCCCACTGGATGCGCCCCAGCGCCCACGGCGGCCGACACGCCGTCCGCCTCTACGGCCTCCTGGTGCGCCTCGCCGCCCTCACCCTGACGGTGCTGCTGGTCGCCGCCGCCTGCGAGGTCGCCCTCGACCTGGTGGCCTGGCAGTGCGCGGGTGTCGCCGACTGCGCCCGGCGCCATTCCTGGCTCGGCTTCCTCTCTCCCACCGCCTCCGGCGACGGCTGGTGGAGCCTGCCCGGCCGCCGGCTGGCACTCGCGGCCCTGGGCCCGGCCGCCATCACCGTCCTGCTCTGGTACCTCTCGCACCGCACCTGGAGTGCGTACGAGTCCCATCAGCCGATGTCACGCGACCCCGAGCCGGACACCGACGACAGCGCCCTGGCCCGCCCCGGCTTCTGGTACGGGCGGCGCCTGGTGGCCCGGCTGCGCGCCGCCCACACCGCGGCGGGCCTGCTCACCGTCGCCGCCGCAGTCGCCACGCCCGCGGCCCGCTTCGACCACCGCTCGGGAGGCTCCGCGGCGCTGGACGCCCTCAGCTGGCTCCTGGCCGCGGCCCTGCTCGGCTGCGCGGCCGCCGCCGTGGGCGTGGTCTGCAGCCGGGGCCGCTCGGAGATCCGCCTCGACGACACCCTCGACGGTCACCTCGTGCGCGCCCTGCCGCTGGGCGCCCTCGGTCTGCTGCTGCTCACCCTGTTGTACACGGGCTGGTCGCGGCCCGGCTGGCGGTCCGCCGGGCAGCTGCCGGGCGACGCGGCCTTCGGCGGCCTCATGCTGGCCCAGGGCCTGCTCGTCCTGCTCCTCGCCGCCGTCGCCCACGACCTGTACCGCCGGCAGCCCGACCCGCGTGCCGCGATGCACGGACTCGGCGGGCCGGCGGTCGCGCTGCTCGCCTGCGCGCTGGGCGGTGTCATCTCCGGCGGGGTCGCACAGCGAGTCGCCGACTGGCTGGACGGCACCCGGGCCCTGCTCGACGGGCCCCCGGTGCTGCTGACCTGGCAGGCCTCCACCATCCCGCCCGTCCTCGTGGCGCTGCTCGCCCTGGCCGCCCTGCTGGCCCTGCGCACCGCACGGCTCGCCCGCGCCGAACGCCACCGGGTACGCCAGGAGCATCCCGGCGAGCCCGAGGACGCGTCCCGCACCCGCGGCATCGCCCACGCGCGAGCCATGGCCACCCTCACCGACCGGGCACCCCTGGCCGTCGCCGTGCTCGCCACGGCCACCCTGCTGCTCGGCACCGCCGCGCTCACCGGCGCCCTGGTGAGCGGAGAGACCCCCGAGGCGGCGGCCCGGCGGACGAACGACGTCGTCCGGACGGTGGCCGAGATCTCGCAGACGTTCGGCTCCTGGCTGGTCGGGTTCGGCTTTCTGCTGCTGGTCACCTGGGGCCGGCGCGCCTACAAGGACGCCTCCGCCCGGCGCACCGTCGGCATCCTGTGGGACGTCGGCACGTTCTGGCCGCGCGCCGCCCATCCCTTCGCCCCGCCCTGCTACGCCGAGCGCGCGGTGCCGGACCTGACCTGGCGGGCGGCGACCTGGACCCGGAGCACCGGCGGCCGCCTGGTCCTCTCCGGCCACTCCCAGGGCAGTGTCCTGGTCGCAGCGGCGGCCTGGCAGCTGACCCCGTCCGTCCGCGGGAGGGTCGCCCTGCTCACGTACGGATCTCCCCTGGAGCGTCTGTACGGCCGCTGGTTCCCCGCCCACTTCGGGCCCCACGCACTGAGCGCCCTGCACCGTGACGTCGCCTGCTGGCGCAACCTCCACCGCCGCACCGACCCCATCGGCGGCCCGGTCCGTCTGCCCGGCGACTGCGGCCCGGACGTGGACCCCAAGCCGCTGCGGGACCCGCTGGCCTACGGACGCACCCCCGAACAGCCCCTCCCAGCCCCGATCCTCGCCCATTCCGACTACCAGGCAGACCCGGCCTTCGCACGGGAAAGAGCCCACCTGCTGGCCCGCTTGCACGCGGAAGTGCCGGGGCAGCGCCCGCAGCCGGGGACGCCGGTGTGAGGCGGTCTACGCCATGTGCTCGACGTACTCCAGGACGACGCCGCCGGGGTGCCGCACGGTGGCGTTGCGGCCGGTGGGCACCTGGTTCGGGCCGTCGATGATCTCTCCGCCGTGCTCCTGCACGATTGCGTGCAGCCCGTCCAGATCGTCGACGAGCACGGTGCTCTGGACGTTCCGGAACGGGGCGAGGGCCTGCTCGTCGCCCGCGACGAGCAGGAAGCCGCCTATCCCCGCCACCTCGACACCGGCGCAAAGGAACCGCATGCGGACGTCCTCGCCGGTGAGGGCGCGCAGTGCCGGCAGCGCCGCGTCGAGGTCGTCCACGTACAGCCGGGCGAGCGTCTCAGCACCTTCATCGCGCGATCTCCAGGAGCCGGGGCCTCGTCCAGCCGTCGGAAAGCCAACGGTGAGCCGTCAGAAGCCATCGGTAAGCCGTCGGTAGTGGTCGGAAAGCTGACCGCAAGACGTCGGGAGGCCACGGCGAAGCCACCGGGAAGCCGTCGGGCGAGGACGCCGGGCGGGGCGCTCAGGGCAGGTCCGGCAGGTCCTGTGCGTACAGCAGGGTCAGGTCGTCGGTGCTGGGGTCCTCCAGCTGGGCGACACGGCTCGCGTGCCGTTCCACCATCGCCTCGAAGGTCTGCCGCGCCGTACGGCCGTTGCCGAACGCGGGGCCTTTCGGCAACGCCGTGAAGTACTTCAGCAGCGCCTCCGAAGTCCCCTGCGCCAGCCGGTACTCGTGCTCGTCCGCCTGCTGCTCCACGATCCGGAGCAGCTCCTCGGGGCCGTAGTCACTGAAGGTGATCGTCCGTGAGAAGCGGGAGGCCACACCGGGGTTGACCGAGAGGAAGCGCTCCATCTCGGCCGTGTAGCCGGCGACGATGACCACCACCGCGTCCCGATGGTCCTCCATCAGCTTCACGAGCGTGTCGATGGCCTCTTTGCCGAAGTCCCGTCCGGCGTCCTCCGGGGAGAGCGCATACGCCTCGTCGATGAACAGCACGCCGCCTCGCGCCCGTTGGAAGGCCTCCTGGGTACGGATGGCGGTCGAGCCGATGTGCTCGCCGACCAGGTCGACCCGGGACACCTCGACCAGGTGGCCCTTCTCCAGCACCCCGAGGGAGGCGAGGATCTCGCCGTACAGCCGGGCGACCGTCGTCTTGCCCGTGCCGGGGGAGCCGGTGAAGACCAGATGCCGTTTGACCGAGGCCGCCTTCAGGCCCGCCTGCTGCCGGCGCCGGCCCACCTCGATCATGTCGGTCAGCGCCCGCACCTCGCGCTTGACGCTCTCCAGGCCCACCAGCGCGTCCAGTTCGCCGAGCACGGCCTTGGACGTCCGGGTGGGCTTCTCCGGTTCCGACGCGGCGACGAGCGGCTCCTGCTCCGTGGTGCGCTGCCCGGGGATCGCGCCGAGCAGTCCGGGCGAGGAGGACGTGGTCTGCACGGCCGACTCGCGGAGCGCGGGCGGGCGCAGACTGCTGCTCTCGTCGCTGGTGCAGTCCTCCACGACCGGTCCCGTCCCGGAGCCCGCGTCCGGTCCCGCGTCGGCGAACTCGTAGCCTCCACGCGCGCACCGCTCCGTGCGGCACTTCTGCAGGGTCGTGCGGCAGCCGTCGATCACATGGAAGCCGTAGCCGGAGCTGCCGCTCACCCGGCAGTTCAGGAAGCTGCCCCGGCCGCCCGCGGACACGTAGAAGCCGGCCTCGGCGGGGGAGTCGACCGTGCACCGCTCGATGGTCGGGTCGGCGCCCTTGGTGACGATCACTCCGGTCTGGGTGCCGTCCAGGGTGCAGTTGTTGAGCGTGCCCCCGCTGCCGTGGTCCCGGAACCAGGCACCGGTGGCCGCTTCCCGGATCCGGCAGTCGTCGAGCTGCGCGGTCGCGCCGTCGCTCACCGACACGGCCGTGTTGCGCACCTGGGACAGATCACTGTCCACCACGTCCGCGCGCGAGCCGCGGTCCAGGACGAACAGCGCGTCCGGCACGTCGTGCACCCGGCACGAGTCGAGGACCGCGGTGGCGCCGTCGCTCACCCACACCGCCGGGTAGTCCCCGGTGCTGTCGAAGATCTCGCACTGGTTCGCGTCGACCCGGGTGCCGGGGTCCCACACCGACAGGCCGTTGCGCCCGAACTGACGGACCGTCGTCCGGGTCAGCGTGAGTACGGAACGGGAGCGCAGGTCGACCGCGTTCTCCGGGATGTCGTGGATACGGCAGTCGGCGAGTGTGAGCACCGCGTCCGTGTCGAGCGTGACACCGTCGGCGGTGGTGCGGTGCACATCGCAGTCGGTCAGGTGCGCGGTGGCCCGCTGGGTGACCTGCACCCCGGAGCCCCGCACCTCGTACACCTCGCAACCGAACGCCTCCAGTGCGGAGTTCTCCCCGGTCGCGGTCAGTCCGGTGCCGGAGGCGTGGTGCACCCGGCACCGCTCCAGGCGGGGACGGCCGCCGCCGCGGACCGCCACGCCCGCCTGGCCGGCCGCGACGACCTCGCACTCCTCGAACACCCCGCCACCGCCGTCGAGGACGGCGATGCCGATACCGGCCGGGTTGTCCACGGTGCAGCGCCGCACGGTCGGGCGTGCCCCGCCCCGCACCTCGATGCCCGCGGCGGACCGCGTGACGATCCGCACGTCCATCAGCTCGGGGGTGCCCTCCTCGACCAGCAGCGCGGGAGCCGCCGCGTCCTGGCCCTCCACGTGCAGGTCCTGCACCACGGCCGAGGCCCGCACGGTCAGCGGCACCCCGTCCACGGGCGCGATGCGCACCGAGCCGGGGGAGCCCTCGGGCCCACGCAGCGTCACCGACCGCTGGACGACGAGGTTCTCCCGGTAGGTGCCGGGGGCGATGGTGAGGACGTCACCGTCGGCGGCGGCCTCCAGGGCGGCGGCGAGCGAAGCGTACTCACCCGTGCGGCGCCGCCACCGCGATGTACCGGTGTGCGTCACCTGGACCGTGCCCTGTGCCATGGCGTTGCTGTGCCCCCACCTCGTAGTACGCGGGTTTTGATGCCGAACGCGAGTCGGCCGGTCCACCGTAGCGTGCGCGCGGGTGGTGGGTTGACCAGAGCCGGAAGGCCGTCAGATGCCGGTGCCCGCCTTGCCCCAGTCCGGGCCCGCACGGTCCCAGGCCTGGTCCCAACGCGCGTACCGGTGGCGAACCATGCGCCAGACGATCAGGCGCCGGCCGCTGTCGACCAGGCCCGCGGTCACCAGAGCCGCGCCGAACCCGGCGAGCACCGCGTGTGTCGTCGCCGTGGGGGCGTCCAGCGGCCGGGTCGTTATTCGGCCGTGCGGATCCGTCCAGAGCCTGAAGCGGTCGCCCCGGTGCGGGGACTTGAGGTCCGCCAGGACCGGTCCGTGCTGCCGTGTGCCGTCCGGTGCCGTCCAGTCCGCGAGCACGCGGCTGCGGGTGTCGTGTGCGGCGCTGGTGTCGGGGTCGGTCTCCAGCAGGGCGCCGCCCAGGCCGCGCACCACGGTGGCCGTGACGAGATGGCGGGAGTGCTGCTGCTCCCGGACGGACCGCTGCAGGGAATCCTGGGCGGCGACGCCCACCAGGGAACCGATCACGGGCGCGGCCACGGTGATCAGCACCAGTGCCACGAGGGCCACCCACGCCTCGGCCAGATCGGTCGCGCGGCACAGTGGATTGTGCCGCCAGCGCCACAGACCATGGATTGCTCGCACGTCCCCCCACCCCCTTCCGCTCCGTGATAACCCCCGGCGGAGTCGCTCGCCCCCGGCCCCGGCCAAGAGAGAGCGAGATCACTCCCGCCGGGCCTTTCACGGAAATCTCATGTCGCTTCAACGACCGGGACCCGCCCCCGGGTTCCCCGCCCGCGGGCCGCTCCCGACGGTGACTTCGCGCTACGCGAGTACCCGAACGGGGTCGCCGACCCGGATGTTTCCGGGCGACAGAGGGACGAGGTTCTGGCCGAAGACCAGCCGGCCGTCGATCTTGCGGTGCCGCGCCAGTGTGCGCAGGGGTTCGCGTCCCCGCGCACCCGAGTCCTGGTCGACCGTGGTCACGACGCATCGCCCGGACGGCTTGGCGACCCGGAACTCGACCTCGCCGATGGAGATCCGCGACCAGTGGTCCTCGGCCCAGGGCTCGGTGCCCGCGACGACCACGTTCGGCCGGAAGCGGTTCATGGGCAGCGGACCTTCGGCGGCGCGATCACCCTCGGCTATGAGGGAGTTCAGGGCGTCGAGGGACGCGACGGTGGTGACCAGCAGGGGATAGCCGTCGGCGAAGCTCACGGTCTCGCCCGGCAGCGCGTACTCGGGATCGACCGGTCGGCGCGTGGCCGGATCGTCCATGTGGACCAGGCGGACCTCGGCGCCCAGGCAGGACGTGCACCAGTCATGAGCCGCGTCGGACGCCGGGACCGCCTCCACCTTCGTGCCGAAGACGTTCGCCGGCACCGTCGCCACGGGCTCCGGGACGGCCACCGTCACGGGCTCGAGCCCGGGCGCGGTGAGACGCACACCGCCGCCGGGCATCGGCTCGGCGGCGGCCAGCGCGAGACGCGGCAGCTCGCGCTGCGTGACGATCTTCCCCTCGTCGTCGATCAGCACCCAGCGCCGGTCTCCGGCCAGGCCCCAGGGCTCGACCGCGGCCTCCCGGGGCGCAAGGCCCCGGAACGCCTTGACCGGGTAGACGTGAATCGACTGCAGTTCTGCGTTCCCCATGTCGCCATGGTGCCAGCCGGCACCGACAGCGGGGGCTCGCCGGTCAGTAGCCGCGGTACTGCTGGTTGTTGTACGGGTCCTGGTAGGGAGCCGGTGCGGGCCGCGGCGCGGCGGGGCGCATGGCCTCGTACCCCGTACCGGCCGCCATCGGGCGCGGCGGCTGCGGGGCGTGCGGGCCGGGATAGCCGCGCGGTGCACTCGCCTGCTGCGGGATGTACGCCGTGGGCGCCTGCTGCAGCTGGGCGGGCTGCTGGGCCTGTGGGTAGCCGTAGCCGTAGGCGGGGGCCTGCGGGGAGGGGGCCGCCGGGAGGGCGGGCAGTGCCGACGGCAGCGCGGGCAGGTTGCTGCCCATGTCGTACGCGGCGGGGACCCGGATCGGGGCGATCTGCGGGGTGCCCCGTTCGGCCACGAGCGAGTCGTAGATCGGGGTGTCCGGGAAGGAGGCGGAGTAGTAGCCGCCGCCATAGGTGGAGCGGGGGGAGGTCATGGCACATAAGTTAAGCCCACGATGTGCTGGTTGGGGAGACCGATAAGAGGGTTGTTTTCCGTGTCCGCAGTGACTCGGGATCCCCAATCCGAGCGAACTTGGCAAAAGTGGACGCGAACCGACGCATGAATCGTGTAAAGGCCGAGTTCCTGGGGGGTTACCGGCCGTAGACCGGCAGGGTTCCTGTGCCGCTCATGGGAGTTCGCCGCCCCCCGGGAATAGGTTGGGCGGGTAGGGAAGATCAGGGAGCCCGGGGATGTCCGGGCTGTCGACACGTGATGGGGGCGTACATGTCAATGCCGAAAGGATCGAATGCGCCGGTGCCGGTCACGGCCCTGCGCGTCGAATTGGGCTGGCGCTCCGGACCCGGCGTGCCCGACGCGGACGCCTCGGCGCTGCTGCTGGCGGCCGGCAAGGTCCGCTCCGACGGGGACTTCGTCTTCTACAACCAGCCCGCCCATGCCTCCGGAGCGGTCCGCCACGAGGGCAAGCGCAGCGCCGGGGAGCGCGTCACCGACACCCTGCTCGTGGACCTCGCGCGCGTGGAGAGCGGGATCGAGCGGATCGTCCTCGCGGCCTCCGCGGACGGCGGGACGTTCGGGCAGGTCCCGGACCTCTACATCGAAGTGACCGAGGACGGTGGCGGTGTGGTCGCCCGCTTCGACAGCCCCGGCGCGACCGTCGAGACGGCCTTCGTGCTCGGCGAGTTCTACCGCCGCCAGGGCGGCTGGAAGTTCCGCGCCGTCGGACAGGGCTACAGCAGCGGACTGGAAGGCCTGGCGACCGACTTCGGCATCACCGTCGACGAGCCGCAGCACGCCGCACCGCCCCGCCCGCCCGCTGCCGCCCCTCCCGCGCCCGCGGCCGCGCCGCCGGTCCCGCCGGTGGCGACCATGCCGCCGCCGACCACCGCTCCCGTCCCGCTGCCGCCGCCCCCGCAGGCCCCTCCGGCCGCACCGGTCCGCCTCTCCAAGGTCACCCTCACCAAGGCGGCCCCGTCCGTGTCCCTGGCCAAGCAGGGCGGCACCTCCGGTGCCCTGCGGGTCAACCTCAACTGGCAGGTGCGCAAGCAGTTCCCGGGATGGGGCGGCCGATGGGGCGGCGGGCAGGGGAACCTCGACCTCGACCTGTGCGCGCTGTACGAACTCGCCGACGGCCGCAAGGGCGTCGTACAGGCACTCGGCAACGCCTTCGGGTCCCTGCACCGCCCGCCGTACATCCACCTCGACGGCGACGACCGCACCGGCGCCGTGACGAGCGGCGAGAACCTCACCGTCAACCTCGACCACAAACAGGACTTCCGGCGCATTCTAGTCTTCGTCACCATCTACGAGGGCGCCGCCTCCTTCGCCGACCTGCACGCCACGGTCACCCTCCAGCCCCAGCACGGAGCCCCGATCGACTTCTCGCTGGACGAGTGCACGGTCCCTTCCACGGTGTGCGCGCTCGCCCTGATCACCCGCACGGGCGACGACCTCGTCGTCCAGCGCGAGGCGCGCTACCTGGTCCCGGAGCGCGGAGTGAGCCCGCAGCGGACCATAGACCGCACCTACGGGTGGGGCATGAACTGGACTCCCGGCCGCAAATGACCCCGGTCAGCCCTCGTCGGGGACGGCATCCGGGCGTGCGTACGTGCGGCCCTTCCAGGCGGCCCCGCGCCCCCGGTAGTGCTGCACCGCGGAGTCGACCGTCATGAGGAGGTACAGGAAGGCGGTGAGCGGCAGCAGCGGCGCGAGCCACGGCGGCTGCCCGTAGTAACGGAGCATCGGCAGGTACGTCCCCGCCATCACCGCCCACGCCGCCCCACCGGCCGCCGCCGTCACCGCACTGCCGGTGACCGCGCCCGTCACCACGGCCGCGGGCGGCACCAGATAGACGAGGGCGAGCCCGGCGACCGTGCCGAGCAGTAGCAGCGGGCTGTGCCGCAGCTGGGCGTACGCACTGCGCGAGACCATCCGCCACAGGTCGTGCAGCCGCGGATAGGGACGGACGCTGTCCACCCGGTCGGCCAGCCCCAGCCAGACCCGACCGCCGGCGGCCTTCACCGCGCGCGCGAGCGCGACGTCGTCGATCACCGCGTGCCGGATCGCGTCCGGGATCCGCGCCCGCTCCGCCAAGCCCGCGCCCAGCAGGACACAGCCGCCGGCCGCCGCCGCGGTCCGCGATCCCTCCCGGCCGATCCAGCGGAAGGGATACAGCTGCGCGAAGAAGTAGACGAACGCCGGGACCACGAGCCGCTCCCACGGGCTCTCCACCCGCAGCCGCGCCATCTGCGACACCACGTCGAAGCCCCCGGTGCGGGCCGCCGCCACCAGCTCCCGCAGGCTGTCCGGCGCGTGCGCGATGTCGGCGTCCGTCAGGAGCAGATATTCGGGTTCACGCGCGCGTGCCAGGCCGATGCCGTGCCGCACCGCCCACAGCTTGCCCGTCCAGCCCGCGGGCGGTTCGCCGGGGGAGTCCACCGTGAGCGGCAGCCCGCCGTGCCGCCGGGACAGCTCACGGGCCAGCTCCCCGGTGCCGTCCGCGCTCCCGTCGTCCACCAGGAACACCTCCGCCCGCCCCGGATAGTCCTGCGCGAGCAGCGACGGCAGGCTCGCGGGCAGCACCGCGGCCTCGTCACGGGCCGGGACCACGACGCACACCGACGGCCACCGACGAGGATCCCGGCGCGGCGGCAGCCGGACGTCCGTGCGCCAGAACAAGCCCTGGCACAGCAGCAGCCAGCACCAGGCGACGAGGGATACGACGGTGGTCCACACGATCGCGCTCACGGCCGCAGTCTGCCCCACCCGACCGGCTCGCAAGGGTCCATCGTCTATCGTGGCCGGGTGAAGATCGCGCTCATGGACTCCGGAATCGGCCTCCTCCCCGCAGCCGCCGCGGTACGTCGACTACGGCCCGACGCCGATCTCGTGCTCTCGTGGGACCCGGACGGGATGCCCTGGGGGCCGCGCACTCCCGAGGACATCACCGAGCGGGCCGTCGCGGTTGCCGAAGCGGCCGCGGCCCACGGCCCCGACGTCCTGATCGTCGCCTGCAACACCGCGTCCGTGCACTCCCTGCCGGTGATGCGAGCCCGTTTCGAGCCGGACCTGCCGATCATCGGCACCGTGCCGGCGATCAAGCCGGCGGCGGCGGGCGGCGGCCACGTGGCGATCTGGGCGACCCCCGCCACCACGGGCAGCGCGTACCAGCGCGGTCTGATCGAGCAGTTCGCCGACGGCGTGACCGTCACCGAGGTGCCGTGCCCCGGGCTCGCGGACGCGGTGCACCACGCGGACGACGCCGCGATCGACGCCGCGATCGCAAGGGCCGCCGCGCGCACTCCGGACGACGTGACCACCCTCGTCCTCGGCTGCACCAACTACGAACTGGTCGCCGAGCGCATCCGCGCGGCCGTCCGGCGGCCGGGCCGTCCGCCGCTCATGCTCCACGGCTCCGCCGGAGCGGTGGCCGCTCAGGCGCTGCGCCGCATCGGCGCCGAACCGGCACCTCAGGCCGCCGCCGACACCACCCTCACCGTGCTGCTCAGCGGACGAGAGGCGACCCTCCCGTCCACGGCCCTGGCCTACGACGAGGGACGTTTCCTCCAGGCCGTGATCCCGGTCCGCTGACCCGACGGTCACGCCGGCTGCTCCGGCTGCGCCGCCCGGAGCAGTCACCCTCCGCGAGCAGGTACCCGCGCAGCGAAAGCTGAGTAACCTCATAAACATGAGGGAGCACCGCCACGCCGAGGACGCCTCGCACCCCGACGTCTGGACCGGACGCGCCACCAACCGGATCCAGTGGCTGCTGGCGCTGGTCGGCGCCGCCTGCATGGCGCTCGGCATCGAGCTGGCCGTGGAGTCGGCCTGGACCTCCGGCATCGCCGCGCTCGCCATGTCCGTCGTGGGCTGCATCGCGGCCGGCCTGCTCGTTCTCTTCGGCACCCTCGCCTTCGTCCACGTCGACCTCAAGCTCGACAAGGAGTCCCTGGAGGTGCGCTGCGGCCACATCGGAGTGCCGCGCCGCCGTATCCCGCTCTCCGAAGTCGCCGGCGCCGACTTCGCCCCGCATGTCACTCCGCGTCACTGGGGCGGCTGGGGCTACCGCTGGCGCCCCGAGAAGGGCACCGCGGTCGTCGTACGCCGCGGCGAGGGCGTCGTGCTGCGCCTGTGGGACGGCCACACCTTCACGATCACCGTGGACGACGCAGAGTCGGCGGTCCTGGCGATCAGGTCCCGGCTGCGGACGACCACACCGGGCACGACCCGCTGATCTTCCCCACTCCGGTTGTATGCACTTTGGTCGTTTGCCGAGGCGAGCACACCTTCGAGGCGTGGATGCCGTGCGACGGCGCCGCCGGGCCGCCGGCGGGATGCCTGCTGTACGACTGTGCCGCCCGGCTGCTGGTCGGCTGCCGTACGACGGACCGTCCGGCGCGACGGGCGGCGTTCCGGGGGCGGCGTGCGGCCGCGGTTGCTGCGCGCGGACTGCGCCTGTCCCGGGGTCCCGTCACGCACGGCGGCAGCGTCGAGTCCCTTCGGTGCCCCTCCTGCACGTACTCCTTCGGGCGGGTGCGGATCGCGCCTCAGGGGTCCGTGCCGTCGCCCGTCCACGGCCGTGCCGTCGCCCATCCCGCCAGCAGCCCCGCACCGGCCGTGACGGCGGTGAAGCTGAGCGCGTTGCCGGCCGACGCGATCACGGCCAGCACGGTCAGGGCCGCGCCCGCGGTCAGGGCGACCGGAGTCGAGCGCGTGGTGCGCCACAGCGCGTAGAGGGCCCAGCCGAACGTGGCGGCCAGCAGGAGTGCACCGACCAGCCCCTGTTCGGCCGCCTGCTGCAGCGGTGCCGAGTGCGGTCTGGCGTCGGGCGGCTGTCCCAGGGGCACCGTGGTGCTCAGTTCGCCGAAGCGGCCGGGGCCGATGCCCAGGCCCGTGTTCCGGTGGGCCATTCGCAGTGCGTCCTGCCACAGCTGGACCCGGTGCGCGGTGAGCCGGCCCTCGAGCGCCCCGGTGAGACCGGCGGGCAGGGCGTCCGCGGCGAGCGCCCAGATCGTCCCCGCCGCCAGGACCGCCGCGAGAGCCAGACCCACGATGCCGGCACCCCGGTGGGTCATCGAGCCCGCGGCGAGCGAGCACAGCAGTACGGCGGCACTGGCCGCGCAGCCGCCGGGCGACCCCACGGCGGCCCCGGTCACCACGATTCCCGCGGCCAGCAGCCGCAGGCCGAGCCGCAACACTCCTCCGCGTGCGGCCCAGGCGGCGCAGCATGCCGCACCGGTGGCCAGCGCCAGCAGGGCGGCCGTGGCGCCGGAGTGTCCGAGCGGGGCGGCGTAGCGGGGACCGAGGGTGAGGTCGGGCACCACCACGGCCAGAACGAGCCCGGCCGCCGCGCCCGCGCCGGGCGCGGCCACCGGAAGGAGTGACCCGGAGATCCGGCCCGCGGCATAGCCGGCGGCCACGGCAAGCACGGCGAGCAGAACACCCTCGGGCCGCCCGTCGTGGGCCGCAGCCGCGATCAGCGACCAGGCGGCACATGCCCCCAAGAGGATCATGCCCGCCCCATCAGAAACGTTTCGCCTTGCGCTGCCGGCATCCGCACCGTGCGCACCGGCCGCAGACCTCGTCCCCGTCGACCCCACCCGTCGCCCCTCGTACCCCGGTCCCCCGACCTCTGGCCGGCCCCGGCCGTGCGTACCTGGACCGGCCGCACCGCTGAGGCTGGGGCACACCGTAACGGCTGATGCCCGGGTTGTGCACGAGTTGCGCAGGAACGTCGTGATTCCCGTGCGATACGGGCCCCTGGGGGCCGGTACGGCCCACGCTGTCGGTGACAAGGTCAGCCGCCGTACACTCCCCGGGTGACCGTCACCGCAACCTCCGTTGACCAGTCCGATCAGCTCCAGCCGTCCCCCGCGCCGACCGCGTGGGGCAGTCGGCTGCGGCGTCTGGTCCCGGCCGTCGCCTCCGCGCTGTGCGGACTGCTGCTCTACGTCAGCTTCCCGCCGCGCCCCCTGTGGTGGCTGGCCCTGCCCGCCTTCGCAGGCTTCGCCTGGGTGCTGCGCGGCCGTGGCTGGAAGGCGGCCCTCGGCCTCGGCTACCTCTTCGGGCTCGGTTTCCTGCTGCCGCTGCTGGTGTGGACAGGAGTGGAGGTCGGTCCGGGTCCCTGGCTCGCGCTGGTCGCGATCGAGGCGGTCTTCGTCGCCCTCGTCGGCGTCGGCATTGCCGCGGTGTCCAAGCTGCCGGCCTGGCCGGTGTGGGCCGCGGCCGTCTGGATCGCCGGCGAAGCGGTACGCGCGCGCGTGCCCTTCCGCGGCTTCCCCTGGGGCAAGATCGCCTTCGGCCAGGCGGACGGGATCTTCCTGCCTCTCGCCGCGGTGGGCGGCACCCCCGTGCTCGGCTTCGCGGTCGTCCTGTGCGGGTTCGGTCTGTACGCGGCCGGGCGCGTGGTCGCCGAGGGGCGCCGTACCCGGGCCGTGCGGCGCGGGACCGCGGCCGCCGCGCTGCTGAGCGTGGCCGTTCCGGTGGCGGGCGCGGTCGCGGCCCGGCCGCTGGTGAGTGACAAGGCCGAGGACGGCTCCGCCACGGTCGCGGTCATCCAGGGCAATGTGCCGCGGTCCGGGCTGGAGTTCAGCGCCCAGCGCCGGGCCGTCCTCGACTACCACGCGCGCGAGACGCTCAAGCTCGCCGCCGACATCAAGGCGGGCAAGGCGCCGAAGCCCGACTACGTGCTGTGGCCGGAGAACTCCTCCGACATCGACCCCTTCACCAACCCCGACGCGGCCGACGTCATCGACGGTGCCGCCAAGGCCGTCGGCGTACCCATCTCGGTCGGCGGAGTCGTCGAGAAGGACGGCAGGCTGCTCAACGAGCAGATCCTGTGGGACCCGGCCAAGGGACCGACCCAGACGTACGACAAGCGGCAGGTGCAGCCGTTCGGCGAGTACCTTCCGCTGCGCGGGCTCGTCGGTGCGATCAACAAGAACTGGACCGGCATGGTCCGCCAGGACTTCAGCCGGGGCAGCAAGCCCGGCGTGTTCGACATCGACGGCGCCAAGGTCGGCCTCGCGACCTGCTACGAGGCCGCCTTCGACTGGGCCGTGCGGGACACCGTGACCCACGGCGCGGAGATGATCTCCGTGCCGAGCAACAACGCCACCTTCGACCGCAGCGAGATGACCTACCAGCAGCTCGCCATGTCCCGCGTCCGAGCCGTCGAGCACAGCCGGACCGTGACCGTGCCGGTCACCAGCGGCGTCAGCGCGGTCATCATGCCGGACGGGAAGATCACTCAGAAGACCGGCATGTTCGTGCCCGCCTACCTCGTCCAGAAGGTGCCGCTGCGCACCTCCAGGACCCCCGCGACCGAGCTGGGCATCCTGCCGGAGATCGCGCTGGTGCTGGTCGCCGCGGGCGGCCTGGGCTGGGCGATCGGGTCCGGGATGCGCAGTCGGCGCACCGGTGACGCGTAGCGGTACAGGCGCCGTGCGCCCCTGAGCGGCCACGAAGTCGGCGGACCGGCCCGTTAGGGTCGAGCCATGGCTACTCCTGATTTCATCCGTACGCTCCGGGCCTCCGCGGGTCGTCAGCTGCTGTGGCTCCCCGGGGTCACCGCGATCGTCTTCGACGACGCCGGCAGGGTCCTCCTGGGGCGGCGGTCGGACAACCGGAGGTGGTCGGTGATCGGGGGCATCCCGGACCCGGGTGAGCAGCCCGCGGCCTGTGCCGTGCGGGAGGTCTTCGAGGAGACGGCGGTGCACTGCGTCCCCGAGCGGGTCGTCCTCGTCCAGGCCGTGGAGCCGGTCACCTACGGCAACGGGGACGTCTGCCAGTACATGGACATCACCTTCCGCTGCCGGGCGGTGGGCGGCGAGGCCCGGGTCAACGACGACGAGTCGCTGGAGGTGGGCTGGTTCCCGGTGGACGCCCTGCCCGATCTGAACGAGTTCGGACTGTTCCGGATCAAGCAGGCCATGTCCGAGGCACCCACATGGTTCGACCCTATGAGTGTTGGCGGAGGTATGGGAGCCCACCACATGTAGTGAGTGATGGGTTCCGCCTAGGGTCGGGCACATGACCCCCTCCGGCCCGTTGCCCGGGTCCCACCTCCCTGCCCCGTCCCCCTCCCTCGACCTCGGCGGCCGCACCGCCCTCGTCACCGGCGCCGCCGGCGGCATCGGCCGCGCCTGCGCGCTGCGGCTCGCCGCGGCCGGGGCCGAGGTGAGAGCGGCCGACCGGGACGCTGCGGGCCTGGCCGAGCTGGCGGACATCGCGCGGCGGACCGAGGGGCTCGCCGGCACCGTCGTACCCCACGTCCTGGACCTCACCGACCTCGACGCCGCCGAGCGCGCCGCCGTCGGCACCGACGTCCTGGTCAACAACGCCGGGCTGCAGCTGGTGCGTCCCCTGGAGGAGTTCCCGCCCGACGTCTTCCACACCGTGCTGACCGTGATGCTCGAGGCACCGTTCCGGCTCATCCGCGGTGCCCTTCCGCACATGTACGCCCAGGGCTGGGGCCGGATCGTCAATGTGTCCTCCGTCCACGGGCTGCGCGCCTCGGCCTTCAAGTCCGCCTATGTGGCCGCCAAACATGGTCTCGAAGGTCTCTCCAAGACGGCCGCCTTGGAGGGCGCCCCCCATGGTGTGACCTCCAACTGCGTGAACCCGGCCTATGTGCGGACCCCACTGGTCGAGCAGCAGATCGCCGACCAGGCCCAGGCGCACGGCATTCCCGAGGACCGCGTGCTGTCCGAGGTCCTGCTGAAGGACAGCGCGGTGCAGCGGCTCATCGAGCCGGAGGAGGTCGCCGATGCCGTGGCCTATCTGTGCAGCCCGCAGGCGTCCTTCATCACCGGCACCTCACTGGTGCTCGACGGCGGATGGACGGCCCACTGAGCGGGCCGACTGCGCCGGGCCCGGGAGTTTTCCACAGGAGACCTGCGCCCACGCCTGGTGCCGGTGGACGATGCAGGCCACTGGCCGGTCGACGACCCGGCCGGCGTTCAGGCACTGCGCGACGCCGGGGCGCACAGCCTGCTCGTGGTGCCCCTGGCGCTTCGGGGGACGTTGCTGGGCCTGCTGGCCCTCGCCCGCTGCCGCGCCTCGCCCGCGTTCGAACACGAGGACATCGGGCTGGCCGGGGAGCTGGCTGCGCACACTGCGCTCTGCCTCGACAACGCCCGCCGGTACGCCCGCGAGCGCGCCCTGGCCGCCACGGTGCAGCGGCGTCTTCTGCCGCAGCGTCCGGTCGCCCACACGGGGCTGGACACCGCATACGCGTACCAGCCCGGTCGCAGCGCCGGAGGCAGCTGGTTCGACGTGATCCGGCTGTCCAGCTCACGCACCCTGCTGGTGATCGGCCAGGTGACGGGTGAGGGCATCCACGCGGCCACCGCCATGGGCCAGCTGCGCACGGCCGTCCATGCGCTCGCCGCGCTCGATCTGGAGACCGCTGACCTGCTCGCCCGTCTCAACGACACCGTCCTTCAACTTGCCCACGAACGAGGGACGTTGCCGACCGCCGACGCCCCGCACGGCGAGCCTTTCACCGCCGCCCACTCCTACGTCGCCTACGACCCCGTCACCCTCACCTGCACCGCGGGCCGCGCCGGCCTTCCTCCTCCGCTCCTCGCCCACCCCGATGGGACCGTCAGCCCCCTGGAACTTCCCGACGGGCCGCGCCTGGGCAGCACGGACGTCACCCCCTTCGCTGCGACCACCCTCGGCGTCGCCGAGGACAGTGTCCTCGTCCTCGCCACCCCCGCCCTGCTGGACGCCGTGGATCCCGAGCACATCCGGCACCTCCTCTCTGGGTCCGAAGCGTCGGTGCAGGATCTGTGCGACAGCATCGTCTACGCGTCCGACCGAAGCCGGCCGACGGATGGCGACGCCATCCTGGTCCTGGCCCGCTCACATGCCCTTCCCGCGGATCGCACCGCCGCCTGGCGCCTCGAAGCCGACCATGAGGCACCCGCATTTGCTCGTGCCCTGACCTGTGACTGGCTCACCGGCCGTCAGCTGCCGGACGAAGCCGTCTTCGCCGCCGAAGTCATCGTCAGCGAACTGGTCACCAATGCCGTCCGCTACGGCATCCCGCCTGTGCACCTGCGTCTGATCCTGGACCGCACACTCACCCTGGAGGTGAGCGACGGCAGTTCCACCAGCCCGCACCTGCGCCACGCCCGCGCCACGGATGAGGGGGGCCGCGGTCTGTTCATCATCTCCCAGCTCGCAGACCACTGGGGCACCCGACACAGACCCGACGGCAAGACGATCTGGGCCGAACTACGGCTTTCGACGTCCACAACGAGCTGAGGTCACTGTAGCCAGGGCCGGTGGGGCCGGGAGACCACCCGGAGTGCAGCGTGGCCGGGAGTTGTGAGCGGAGAAGTGCGTCACCGCAGACGTCGCCGAGACCCGGCTCCGAGCCCGCCGGGGTGGAGGCCATCGCGCGCAGCGCCCCCACCCCGAACCCGGCGTCCTTCAGCGCCCGGCGCTGAGACGTGCTCAGGCGACCGAGGAGCTTCTCGATCGAGGGGTGAGCTCCTTTGACAGGCCTGGGTCCTTCTCACCCATATCTCGCTCACGGCAGGGCAGTCTGACAGCGCCTCCAGGCCGCACCCGACGAGCCGCCCCTTCACCGCCTGCTGCATGACGCCGGCCGACCGAGGGGTGGAAACGACGAGTCATGCGTCGCCTAGTACCCGGGCATGGAGGTGTTCATCGTCGGGTGGGTACTGCCGGGCCGGCGGACCATGACGGCCGGGGAGCCACGGTCCCAGGACGGCGGGGTGGGCTTGGGAGCCTGTGTGGGCGTCGGCGACGGTTGAGGTCGGTCGGTGCCCACGGGGCGGCCGCGTCTCTCAGCCCTCGTCGAAGAGCAGGTCTTCCACCGGGTGTGTCATGTGGATGGTGTCGCCGTTGGTGACGTTGACGACGTGGTGCAGACCCACAATGCGCTCGCCGGTGGACAGGACCGTCACCTTGTCCTCCTTGCCGGCGAGGTACGCGGGGAAGCCGCGGACGGGCATGCGGAACTGGAGGAAGTCCAGGAGCCGCCGGAACAGCTTGGGCATGATCACGACGTCGTCGGTGATGGTGGACAGATCGGAGAACTTGAATCCGGACGTGGTGACGTCCTGGGGCCACACTCTGGCGGGCTGTGCGGGGGCTTTGCGCGGCGGTGGTGAGTTCTGTCCGCAGGTCGCGGAACAGTTTGGTGTAGAAGGCCGCCCGGCTGGACGAGAAGTGGTGCGGCGACATCACATACGTGCAGGTCGGCGGGACGTAGCTGTATCTCGCGTGCGTCCTGGACACCTGCTCCCGCCGAGCCCTCGGCTGGTCGATGGCCTCCCGCAAGCGGACCGAACTGGTCATCGACGCCCTGAAGATGGCGGTGGTGACCCGCGGCGGCCACGTGGACGGGGTGATCTTTCACGCGGACAGAGGTTCGCAGTACACATCGGCCGCGTTCGCGCAGGTCTGCAACGGCTGCAGGATCCGCAGGAGCATGAGCCGGGCCGTCTCGAGCCCGGACAACGCCCTCGCCCAGTCGTTCCGGCAAGGACTCAAGAGAAGGACGACGCACCAGAGGCTGTCCACCACGATGCGCCAGGCAAGGCTGGAGGTCTTCCAAGGGCTCACCTACAACAACGCCCGCAGGCTCCACAACGCCCTCGACTACCTCTCGCCGGCCCAATTTGAACAGCGGCACCAGCAAGATCGCGAACTCACCCTCGCAGCATGAACCTCCGTGTCCACACTCCAGGGGACGCCTCAGGACATGACTTCCCCGGGGGAGACGTCACGGTGGCTGTCCCTGGCGAGGAGTACGCCAGGGATCTGCGGCGCCTTCACCGGTCTCGGGCCGGGCTCACCCGCGGCGCTGGTCGTCCCGCAAGTCGTGCGAGGAGGGGGCATAGGAGATCCCGACGATCAAGCCGTCCGCCGTGAGAAGTCTGGCCACCGTCTGGCCCCACGGCTCGGTGCGGAACTGGTGCACCAGCTGGAAGCCCGCGCGCTGAAGCTCGGCACCGGCGGCTGTGACGGCCTCCGCGTTCGCCACCTCGAACTCGATCGATGCCTGCGGGACCACCCGGTCGGCGGGCCACTGGGCCGTGCCGAAGCATGCCTCGGCTGCCTGCGAGAGCGGCCACAGGCCGAAGTGCTTGCTGCCGGGGACGCTCCCGCTGGAGTAGTAGCCGTTGCCTTCCCCCTTCAGGGGGAGGCCAAGAGCCTAGATGAACAGCTTGCGGCTCAGCGGCGGGTCGGCGACGATCACCGTCACGCTCGTGATGAAGAGAACGTCCATGCCGGTGGTGGTGCTCCCTGCTGCGACTGGACTGCGAGGGCCGGAGATTCAGCCTCGTCGGCACGCTTTCAGCGGCCGGATCCCGCTCAACCCATCCGCCTGCTCCCCAGGGCCGAGACACCCGCGCCACACCGGCCTTGAGTCACCCGATCGGGCTGGCTCAACTTCGCACTGCCGATCACGACCTGGCCGTCATGCCACCGATCCCCGGACGGCCTGTCGGGCGCGTTCTGGCGGCACCGTGCATCGGCGCACCCGCCACCGCGGCATTTTCCGGGTCGGCAAATCGAGCCCGAGCCACCAGCTGGTGGAGGTGCCGAGGCGGTACGTTTGTGTCACTGTCCGTGATCCACCACAGGGTCGGCGGACTCAGGCAGGAAGGTCGCACAGGGGGCTGTGCGAGCCTATTGCGACAAGCGCATGGCGTGGGCTGCCAGCCGTTTCTCCCCGGATCCTCCCCAGCATTCGTTGGCGTCCAAAGAACTGGTCAGGCACTTGTTGGAGAGAGGGAGAGGAGATCACCCGCATCACTTCTCTCCTGGCGGCTCCTGCGCCCTGCACGGGAATCCGTCGACCTTCGAGATGGTCGCAATCCGACAGGATCAGTCAGGAAGTGTGGATTCGCGAGCAAAAAGGTACACAGACCGCCAAGGTGTACCCCCTCTCCCTATGCTGGCAGCCCATCGGCCCGGATGGGCCGGATATGTGTCGCGCCAGGGGGGTTGCCGACGCACATGCACGCACAGCTGTTCCCGGAAGGGGTGGGCCGGGAGGGTTGCGCCGGCCCGTGTATACGCAAGTGTTCTGCTGAACATGACGAGTTTGCAGAGAAGTGGATCGCCGCTCGGCCACATGTTGTCGCCTATGCCAGGTTCACGATGGGCAACGCCGCCGACGCCGAGGACCTCGGTCAGGCCGTGGCCATCCGGGCCTGGCGCGGTTATGCCACCTTCCGGGGCGAGTCGGCCTTTCTGACCTGGGTCATGGCCATCGCCACCCGCGAAGCGGCGCGACTGGCTGCGCATCGACTCAGACGGGCCGAACGCGAAGTGCCGCTCGACCGGCACGGAGAGACGGTCACGGCCGCCGGCCCGCCGCATGCGGACCCGCCGAGTGCCGATTGGCTGCCCGCAGTGGCCGAACAGGCCTGCGGGCGAGGTGACCTCAACTCCACCGAGTACGCCGTCGTCCGGGCCAGGCTCGCGCTACCGGGCCGTACCTGGGACGAGATCGGCACCACATTGGACCTGCCCGGCTCGCGCTGCGCCGTCGCCCACTGCCGGGCCGTCGTGAAGCTTCGAGTCGCGCTCTTCCTGCACCATCCCGAACTCCTCGGCGGCGAGTCCGCGCTGAGGCACGCCATGGCACAGGCCGCACGTGTCCAGCATGACCCGCTCACGGAGGCCGAGGCCGACGTCTTCCGGCGTGCTGTCCTCGACCGGCGCTCCGACCACCGCCGCCGCAACTGGCCCACGCTGCTGCGTTCCGCCTGCACCAAGGTCGTCGGACACCTGGCCATGCCATGAGGCACCGCCTCGCACCACGAAGTCGGTAATGCGACTGTGCCCGCCGGGGTCTGCAACCGGTGAAGGGTCACAAGCGATCGGCCAGCAGCCACGGAGGAGGGGACAGTGGACCAGGCGTCACCATTAGAGCCGCTCCACGAGCTACCGGCGGACGTCGTCACCCAGCCGGTCGACGCGGGGATCGACGTCCCTTACGCACTCGGTACCCTGCCCGACGGCCGGGAGGCCCTGATCATCGGCGATGTCGGCACCTACGCCGATTTCACCCACCGTCAGGGCGACAACTCCTTCGGGTTCCAGGGGACTTGCGGGCTGTGCTCCTGCGAGGGAGTACTGAGGCAGTTCGGTGTCGACGTCACCGAGAACGATGTCGTCGCCCACGCCGTCTCTCACGGCCTGTGCGAGACCGGGGGCGACGCCGCGTCATGCGGTGGCACCACACTGCCCGACCAGGCCCGCATCCTGTCCGACTACGGCGTGCCCGCCCACGTGGAGACCGCCGACTCCCTGGAAGACCTGGCCGCCGACCTGGAGCAGGGTCACGGAGTGATCGTCGCCGCCAACGCAGGTGTGCTCTGGGACGACGCGACCTACTGGGACGCCGGCCAGGCCAACCACGCGGTCGTGCCCATCGGGGTCGCCCGTGACCCGGCGACCGGGGAGATCGAGGGATTCTTCGTCAACGACAGCGGCACGGGCGAGTCCGCCCGCTTCGTCGACGCCGCGACCATGGCCGACAGTTGGCTGGGGGCAGGAGGCAACTGCGTGGTCACCGACCAGGTCCATGCTGCCGTCCCAGGGGAGAGGACCCCGCTGTGAACACCGCTGACACTCCGTCCGAACACGCCCGTACGCCCTATGAGCAGGCTCGCAAGGGGGTGGCCGAGCATGCGCTGCGCGCGGCCGAGGTGCCGCTGGAACACTACGTCTCCGCACCGCTGCCCACCCTGCGCTGGGGCACCCCGGCCTACGCGGTCTTCGCGGCCCCCGCCGTACGGGCCCCGCGGCAGCCGATGCGAATCGACACCCCTGACCGCTGGTGGGCGGTCGGCATCACACGGCCGCGGCTGCTCGTGTACGCCCTGGTCTCCGCCGCCCCGTTCAGCGACTCTCCGCCGGGCGGCCCGGTGACCGTGGCCCCGAGCGGCCGGCCCCTTTCCGCGGTCCGCGAGGACCAACGGCTCTTCGACGCCCTGATGGACCGGGCGCTGCCGTCGTTCCTGGCGGGCAGCCCCGGCGATCCCACGGTCCGCGGCGATCTCGCTGCCACCCTCGCCCTGGTGGTGCCCCGCGAGTGCCGGGACTGGTCCCTGGCCCTGACGCCCGACTTCTACGCATGGCTGGAGCGGTGATGCCCGACTTCGCAACCCCCGCAGCCGCCGAGCTGGACACGCTGCTCGCCGCCGTCGTCCAGGCTGCCGAACGTCACGGCTGGACGGCCGTCACCGAGGCCGCGGCCGCACTGCCGCAACCGGACGACCGGACCGTACTGCTGTGCGCCTCGCCCAAGGCGGACGTCTCGGCGCTCGCCGAGCGGCTGCGCACCTGTTCGGACGCCCAGGAACCGCTCAGCGCCCCCTTGGGGGCCCTGCACGCCGACCCGGCGCCCGCGCTGCGCGCCAATCGCGTCGTACTCGCCCTCGGCTGCGCGGAGCTGCTCGGTCCCGAGGCGGCCGAAGCCGCCGCCGCACTCGCGGCACGCCCGCCTGACACGGTGGTCGTGGTGCTCACCGGAGCCGAGGCGCTCACCGACGACGGCGATCTGGACCTGGTGGCCCGCCGTATCTGGCGCCTGTTGTACGCGGGGCCCGACGAGCAGTGGGCCGGGGGCGATCTGATCGACCACCAATGCCTGCTGTGGGCCGCTGCCGAGGCACCCGAGCTGCTGCGCGAGCGCCTGGCACGCGACGCCGCCATGCTGGAGGAGCGGATGACCGCCGAGGTGGCGGCCCCCGCCCGGCTGCAGGCGTACCGGATAGCCCATCTGCTGGACCTCGCCTCGAACCTGATCGCCGAGCAGACCCGGGAGCGGCCCGCCGATCCGGCCCGGCGCCGTGCCGACCAGGGCGTGTCCGCCCGCACCGCCCTGACCGCCGGCCGCCGGGAACTGCTGCGGACCCTGGACGCCGAGGCGTCCGCGGCCGAGCGGGAGGTGGCCGCTGCGCTGCGGATGCTGGAGCAGGACCTGCAGCGCGATGTGAAGCGCTTGCTGGAGCGCCATCGCGAGGAGCTGTCCGAACGCGCCCGGTGGCCCAGCCTCGTCGGCAGCTGTGTGGACCGGGGTATCCACCGCTGGGCTGCCACCACCGGCCCTGGGCTGAGGGCCAGGGCCGCCCGGATCGACTTCGCGGTGAGCGAGCTCTTCCACCGGCTGGACGAGGCGCTCAGGGGGTGCGGGGCGAGTGAGGACATCGTGGGAACGGTGCCCACGGTGTCCCTCGACGATGCCCTGATGGCCTCCGTCAACCCCTCCGTCGGCCAGGTCGCCCCCGGGCGCTCTTCCGGCATGGCCGCCGAGGTGGTGGTGGGCGGGGTGCTCGGCGCCGCCGCGGGAGCGGTGCTCACCAGTGGACTCGGCACCGTGCTGGGCGCCGGGATCGGAGCCGCTGCCGGAGGCATGCTGCACCACAGGCAGGCCGAACAGCAGCTCGCCGACGCGACCGACTACGGGCAGGGCGCCGTACGCCAACGCATCGCCGTCCTGACACAGATCCTCCCCGGCGAGATGCGCCGGGAAGTCGGCGCGCTGCGCAGGACCGTGGAGCAGACCCTGGACCGGGCCGGACGAGAGCTGGACGTCCTGTGCCCGCCGCAGGCAAGCGGTGAAGACATGCCGGAAGCCGGGCACGCGACCGGCTCGGGCGCCACGGCGGAGGCCACCGCCGAGCTGGACGCCCTGCGGCGCCGTCTCGCCGCCGTACGGAATTGAGAATTTCCGTCCCGCGGGGCGGAGGACGCGCCACATGCCGGGCGAGCCGCTCGACGCACGCCCGGAGAACAGGGAGGGGAGACCGTGGCACAGCACACGAGCAGCACACTCGCGGAGATGATGCAGCAGGGCGCCGAGCGGGCCACCGGGGAGGCCGGCGTGGCCATCGACGGCCTGGCCTCGCTGGCGCGGGGGCTGGAGATGAAGGAGACCGCCTCGCGGTTGGAGACGACCGCCCTTCAGCTGAGGTCGGACACCTTCAACCTGATGGTGATGGGGCGCTTCAAGAACGGGAAGTCCACCCTGCTGAACGCCCTGCTCGGCGGGACGACCCAGCCCGTCGACCTCGCCGGGCACCAAGGCCCCATGATCGTGGACGATCTGCCCGCCACCGCCACCCTCACCGGGGTCCGGTACGCCGACGAGCCGTACATCAAGGCGTGGAGCTTCGAGGGCAAGTCCGAGTCCTGGTCCCTGGACCGGTATCTGCGCGAGTCCACGCTCGACATCGACGAGCAGGAGAGCGAGCGCCGCTTCCGGCACATCCGCGAGTTCGAGATGGGCTTTCCCGCCAGGCTCTGCAAGGCCGGCGTCATCGTCTACGACTCGCCGGGACTGGACGAACACCCCACCCGCACCAAGGTCACCGAAGAGGCCACCCAGCGCTGCGACGCCGCCGTACTGGTCTACCGCAGTGATGTGCTGATGGGGCAGAACGAGCTGATGAACGCCTCCGACCTGGTGCGGGAGGGGACCCGGATCTTCACTGTGGTCAACCTCTTCCACAGCCGCGCCGCCGACGACCGGCTCAAGGGGTTCGTCTGGAACAGGTATGTGCGCGACCAGCTCGGCGGTCCCGCCTGGGCCGGCCAGGAACTCGCCTCTCGTGACATCTACTTCGTCGACGCCGAACGCGCCCGCCAGGGCGTCTACGGCAATGATCCTGAACTGGTCGAGGCATCCGGACTGGCCGAACTCGAGCGGCGGCTCGGCGACTTCCTCCTGCGTGACCGCCACCATGTGCATCTCAAGCGGTACACCACTCAGGCCACCCATCTCGCCCAGTCGGTCGACCAGCACATCGACCAGCGGGTGAGGGCCGCCCGCACCGACCAGACCCGGCTGCGTGAGGCGTACGCGGGCATGCTGCCCACCCTCTCGGCGATCCGTAGCCGCCCGGCCAAGCTGCCGGCGCTCTTCGCCCGTTACCGTGCCGAGGCAGAGGCCGCCCTGACCACCAGCCTCACCGGGCGGATCGCCGCCATGCGCGACGGCCTGGCCGACCATGTGGAGGGGGTGGAAGTCAACCTCGGCAAGATGCTCGGAGTGATTCAGCAGAAGAAGGCGGCGGCCACCATCGCCGGGGCGGTCCAGCAGTACATCACCGACAGTCTGTCGGCCTGGGCCGATGCCGAGGCGCAGGACCTGCTCGCACCGCTGCTCAAGCACCTCGCGGACGACATCGAGGTGGAGATCGCAGCGATAGGCAGGGAGTTCGACGCCCTGCACCTGGAACTGACCGGGTGGGAGGTCGCCCCGGGCGGCAAGCCGCTGGTCGGTACCACCGAGCGCGTGCTGGCCGCGGTGGCCGGTTTCGCGCTGGGCGGACTGGGCGGTGCGGTGGCCGGCGGCGCGGCCGGCTGGCGTGGCGCGGCAGGCGGTGCGGGCGGTGCCCTGGGCGCGGCAGTCGTTCTCGGCATGCTGGGCGTCAGCCCCGCCGCACCGATCGTCATCCCGGCGGTGCTGGCCGCCTCGCTCCTGGGCAGCATGGGCGTCGGCAGCCTCAACCTGGAGAAGCGTCTCAAGCGCAGGGCCGTCGAGGACGCTGACGGAGGCCTGCGCGATCTGCCGGTACAACTCGGCCCCCAGCTCACCGAGCGCGTCCGGGCGGGCTTCGAGGAGCTGGAGAATCTGGTCACCCACGAGATCACCACGACCATCGAGGAGGAGGAGAACAACATCCGGTCCATGGTCGAGGAGAACCAGCGCGACCAGGACGAACGCGACCAGTCCCTGACCCGGCTCAGCGAGGCCAAGACGTCGGTCGCCGGACACCTGGTTCAACTGCAGAAGGCGCTCACCACCGCCCAACAGGTGTGAGCCGGTGACCAGGACCCACAGTCCCGCACGGCCGGCGGTGGCACTGCCGCCGGCCCTTGCCGGAGAGCTCGCACACCACCACGGCGACGCCTGTCGCCGACGGTTCACCACCGAACTGGAGCGGGTACGGACCGTGCTGGCCGCGCCGGGCACCACGGTGGTCTTCGGCGGCCACTTCAGCGCAGGCAAGTCCAGCCTGCTCAACCTGCTCGTCGGCCGCCCGCTCCTGCCGGTCAACGACTTCCCGGAGACGGGAGTCGCCTGCGTGATCAGAAAGGGGCCCGCCGACCGCGTCACCGTCGTCCGTGCGCGCCGGCGCACCGAGCTGCCCTGCACCACCGACGCCATCGCCGATGCCGTCTCCCTCGTCGCCGCCGACGGCGACTACCGCCGCGAGGTGCTGGAGAGCCGCCGCCTGGTGATCGAGCTGGCCGACTGCCCGGTCCCGGACCGCGTGCGCTGGGTCGATTCACCCGGCATCAACGACACCGAGGCCATGACCACCCGGGCGGCCGAGGTCGCCGCCCATGCCGACCTGCTGGTCTGGGTCGTCAACTCCCGGCAGCCGATCTCCACCGTCGAGGAGGACTTCCTGCGGGCCCACCGCGAACGGCACGGACCGGACTCGGTGGTGCTGCTGGTCAATGTCTTCCTCACCGAGGACACCCCCGAGCAGTGGCAGCGCTTCCTGGCCACCAGGGCCGGCCACCACCGGGCCCGGCTCCACCACGCACTCGACGGCGATCTGCCCGCCGGACTCGTCTTCGTCAGCGCCCGCGCGGCCGCCGCCGACCCCGGCCACTTCGGCGGCCCCGAGGCCCGTGCCCTCCTCGACCGGATCAGCCACGCCGACCCGGCGGTGGCAGCCGCCCGGCGAGCCCGTGCGGCTGCGCTGCTGCGCCCCCTGGTCGACGAGGCCGTCTTCCGGATCCGCGAGCAGCGGTCCGTCCTGGAACAGGAACGCGCCGGCAACGAGCTGCTGCGGGCCGACCTCACCACCGCGGGCGAACTCTTCAGCTCCCAGGTGGAGCGGGCTGTGGACGACTGCGCACGGCAGTGGGAGATACGCGCCCGCGCCTGCGGTGAACAGGTCGCGAAGCTGCTGACGACCGGTCCGGTCCAGCGCGACGGCAGCTACGGGCGCCTGCTCACCGAGCAGCTGCAGCAGGCATCCGCCGAACTCGCCGACTCCCTGGCCCGGACACTGGACCGGAGCGCCGACGCCACCCGGCACGCGGCCCTCACCGAGACGGAGTCCCGGCGGCTGGCCGAGCTGCTGCGGCCTCCCGTCGCCACCGTCGAGGTGCCTGGCCGGCTCGCCGGACGCCTGCCCGAACTGCGCACCAACAGCTTCAGGCGCACCGTCAGCGGCCGGATCGGCTCGATGATGCCCTCACTGTCGGCCAAAGCCCTGCGCACCATCGACCAGGTGGTCAACGCGGCGGCCGACTCGGTCGAACGGGCCAAGGAGGCAGCCGAGTCCGCCGTACCCGACCGGGAAAGCACCAGGGTGAACATCCTGGCCGCAGCAGCCGCGGCCGCACGGCACGCCAGGGAACGGCGCAACCGGATCCTCCAGCTGCTGGGAGGCGCCTGCCGTCCCCTCACCCCAGCCCCGAGCGACCCCGACCCCGGCCCGCTCACCGTCCTGGAGGCCCTGCACCGACACCTCACCGACTGCCTGGACAGCTGCGGAGGAAATCCATGACCGGCGTCCTCGGCATCGACCTGCAGTACGCGCGCAGCGTCGTGGCACTCCGCGAAGGCAGGCCCGGGGCCGCCCGGCTGTCCCTGCTCGGCGACGGCCGGCGGACCCTGATCCCCAACGCCCGCGCCGACGACGCCTGGGGCAGTGCGGCAGCCGAACAACTGCTGGGCGACGGGCCGGCCACGGCCGAGCGGCTCCTTGCCTGGCGCAGCGACCCCTGGTCCGAGGGCTTCCTGCGCGGCATGCACCGGCGCACCGCACGCTACCTGGGCCTGGCCGGCACCACCCCCGCTCTCGGCTGCCACACCGTCGTGTGCACGGGCCCGGGAACCCCGGCGGACGCCGAACAGCGCTGCGAGGAATCCGGTCTGGGCAGACCGTCGCGGATCGGTGCCGCCGATGCCCTGGTCTGCCGCTGGCTGGCGGAGAGCGATGCGGTGCCATCCGAACGGGCCACGGTGCTGGCCGTGGTGTGCGGGGAGCGATGGACCGTGCTCGCGCCCTACCAGGTGGCCAACGCCGACGGACAACCGCTGCTCGACCGTCGTGCGGCGGACGCCGTCCACGCGGCGGGCGCGGGCGCGTGGACCGACCTGGTCGCCCAGGAGGTACTGGCCCGCTGCGACCCGGGCACCCCGGCCCACGAACTGCTCGCACTGCTGGACGCGGCCCTGGAGTGCGCGGGCCTGCTGGACGCCGAGGCGGTGGTGCCCTGGTACGGCCCGCTGGCCGACCGGATGTTCACTCCGCTCGCTCTGCACCGCGACGAACTGGCCGGACGGCCGGAGGTGGCAGGCACCGTCAGTGAGGTACAGGCCCTGGCGGAAGGTGCCGCGCCGCAGGCCCAACTGGTCCTTCTCGGGGGAGTGGGCGGGGTGTGGCCCTACCTGCGGGACGCCCTGGCGAGGCTCGCGCCGGTGTGGCGAAGCCCTGCCCCGGCGGCCGACCTGGCCGCGGGAGCCGCCTACTGGCCGGAGTTCCGCGGCCGGTTGCCGACGGCGGCACCCAACACCGCACCGGCGCCGGGCGATCCCTCCCATGCCTCCACCCCCAGCGACGGCCCCGCCGCACGGGGCCCCGACGACCTCCCGCCCTGGGAGCGCTGGTCCGCCTCACCGGAGACCCGGTGATCACACCCTGCCGCGTGGCGGCATCCGACCAGCACGTCGGCCCCGCGGCCCGCCGTGCCACGAGTGAAGCCTGCCGTCGCGGGAGGCCGCTGATCCGCCGCGAAGGCGACCGGCCACGGCGGCCCTGCTCCCTCGTCGGCGACACACCGGTCCTGCATGCGCCGCAGCCACTGACGACCCCACGCAAGCCGGAGCCACGATGACGTCCAAGACCCCAGCCGTCCACGGACCGCTGCCTCAGCCACCCGTACACCCCCACGGGCCCGGGAGTCCGACCGCTGCCGTCGACGCGCTGGTGGGGTCGGCCGGCTTTGCCGAGGCCGTTCCGCATCTGCTGCTCGGCCTGCTGGAACGCCGCTACCTCACCGACTTCGATGCCACCCGGTGGACCGTCAAACCGCCATCCGGGGACGGGTCCCGGCCGCTGCTGCACGAGATCCGCGCCCTCGGCCGTCCGTCCGCCGAGACGGACTGGGCCGCTGCAGTCCCGCACGTCCTCACCGCCTGCCACAGCGGCGGCCATCTGCTCAGTGTGGCGGTCCACGGTGACGGGATCAGGCACCGCATCCACTGGGGCGGGCGTCGGCTCGCGGGCGTCTCCAGGGGCTCCACCGAGGACTTCCTGCAGGGCCAGGCCGGGGTGCTGCGCGCCCACGTCCCGGGACTCGAGCTCGGCCCTCCCGACTCGTTCGAGAAGGGTTCCCACGCTGAGCTGGCCGCGTTCGTCCGCACCGCTCCGGCCCTCGCCCTGATCACCGGCATTCCCGCTCCCGTCCACGGCCGCAGTCCCGCCCCGTTCCAGTCGCTGGACCGCCTCGCCGCAGCCGTCGGTGCCCGCCGCTACGCCGTGGTGGCCGCAGCCGAACCCCTCTCCTCCGGGGAGCTCGACCGCACCCTCGACCAGTGTCGTCGCCTGCGCAGCGAAATCCACGCCCTGGTCCGGCACACCGTCGGCAGCCAGCAGGTGGAGACCAGCTCCACCTCCACCACCGAGGCCGCCGGATCCGAACCGGGCCTGTCGACCTGCCTCACCGCCATCGCGGTGTTCTGCTCCCTGGCCGGCATCTTCCCGGCCGTGCGCCCGCTGGCAACCGCGGCCCCCTCGGTCCTCCAGATCGCCTCGATCACCGGCGGCCCGCGTAACACCACCCAGTCCAAGGGCGTCTCGAGCCACCACAGCCACAACGCGGAGCTGCTGGACGCCACCGCCGAGGCCTGCGAGAAACTGCTCCAGCAGCACATCGACCGGCTGGAGACCGCCCGGGCCCAGGGCTGGTGGCGCACCGCCGTCTACCTGGCGGCCGAAAGCGAGGGCACCCTGGAGTCCCTGGCGGGGGCGCTGCGCGGCACCTGCAGCGGCGAAGCCACCGCCCTCGACCCGCTGCGGGTGCTGCGGCTGCCGCCGGCCACCCTCCGCAATGCGGCCCTGCATGGCCGCATCCTCCCCCTGGCGCCCGCGTCCGGTGGCATCGGACATCCCCTGGGTCCCGCCTTCGACGCCCTGGCGACCTGCCTCACCTCGGCCGAACTCGCCGTCCTGGTGGGCCTTCCACGCGGGCCGATGGCCGGACTGCCGATGCGTGACGTCGCCGAGTTCCCCCTCTCCGCTCCGCCACCGGAGCCGAAGGCCGTGGCCATCGGCCGTGTCACCGACGCCCAGGGCGGTGAGTACCAGCAGGTCACTGTCTCAAGCCGGGCGCTGAACCGGCATGTTTTCATCACCGGAATGACCGGGTACGGCAAAACCACCACCGCCAAGAACCTGCTGGTCGAGGCGTACACCGAGCTGGGCGTGCCGTTCCTGGTCATCGAGCCGGCCAAGGCCGAGTACCGCCAACTCGCCCAGCACCCGGCCCTCAAGGGCAGACTGCGTGTCTACGGCATCGGCCCGGACGCCCCGCTGCCGCTGCGGCTCAACCCCTTCGCCCCAGTCGCCTCCGTGCCGCTCTCGCGTCATATCGACCTGCTCAAGGCCGTTTTCAACGCGTCATTCCCCATGTTCGCCGGCATGTCCTACGTCCTTGAGGACGCAATGCTCGAGGTCTACGCCGAGCGTGGCTGGGATCTGCACACCTCCGCCAACGAGCTGCTCGGCGCGCGGCCCTCCGCACCGGACGTCGCCGCGCTCACCCCGACCATCAGGGAACTCCAGGACAAGATCGAGGAAGTCCTGGAGCGGCGCGCCTATGGACGCGAGGTCCACCAGAACCTCGGCGCCGCACTGCGCTCCCGGTTGGGCAGCCTGGTGGTGGGCGCCAAGGGCATGGCACTGGACACCCGCCGCTCGGTGCCGGTGGAGGACCTCTTCGCCCGGCCGGCCCTGATAGAGCTGCGCAACCTCGGCGACGACGAGGAGAAGTCCTTCGTCATGGCCCTGCTGCTGTGCCGCCTGTACGGGTACGCCGAGTCACGTGCGGGGGCACCCATGCCGGCAGGCGAGGAGCTGCGCCACCTGACGCTGATCGAGGAGGCCCACCGGCTGCTGCGTGCCGCCCGGCCGCCGTCCGGTGCCGAGACCCCCGACGCGCAGGCCAAGGCGGTGGCGATGTTCACCGACATGCTGGCCGAAATGCGGGCGTACGGTGAGGGCTTCATCGTCGCCGACCAGGTGCCCACCAAGCTTGCGCCGGAGATCGTCAAGAACTCCAACGTCAAGATCCTGCACCGGCTGGTCGCCGCCGACGACCGCGCGGTCGTCGCCGCGACGGTCAACCTCACGGAGCAGCAGAGCCGCCATCTGGCCACTCTGCCGCCCGGTGAGGCCGTCGTCCACGACGAACGGATCGGCTCCGCGGTGCTGGCCAGGATGCGGCCGCCCGAGCCCTTGGCCGTGCGGGTACAGGGAGCGCCCGGTGCACCGGCCGAGGCCGACCGGGCGTATCTGCACCGACACGGCGGCTGCCGCCGCTGTCCTGCGCCCTGCACGGTGCTGCACCTGGCCGACCGGGACAGCGCACGAGCCGCCGCGGACCAGGCCCTGTCCCCCTTCTTCGACCGTCTGCTGCTGGGCACACCGGAGCAGCTGTGGGAAGCTTGGACGGCCTGGCGCTCGTCCGTGCCCGCGGGAGGCCTGGCGTACTGCACCTATGCGCAGGCCGCCAGACGTCGGCTGGACGGCCTCGGGGTAGCCGACCGCGGTGCCGAGTTCCTCGAGCGTGACCGTGCCGCCCGGATCCTGGCGCGACTGGGGGAGGGCTGGCTGAAGGCGGAGCAACTCGACAGATCGGCATGTGAGCTGCTCTCCGAGATCCGTGCGGACCTGAGCCGGACCATCGGCTCCCGCCCGCCCCGTGAGCTGCCCGGCTGCGCCACCTGCCCGAGCCGCTGCCGGGTGCTGCCACTCGTCGCCCCGGCCGTCCCGGCCCTCGCCGCATCCGTGAGTGCCTGCGCGGACCGCCCGGTCCCCCTCGACACCCGACTGCGCCAGCTTGATGCGCTCGCCGAGGAACACCTTCCCGACGCCTGCCAGATACTCCCCGAAGGCCAGGGCCGACGATCGCTCCTCTACTGCATGATCGTCAACGCCGCTGCCGCAACCTCCCGTGGCCGACGGCCGACCCCCGCCAACGACGCCGCCGCCGAAACCCTCGCTGCGCTGCGCGGCGAGACCCTGTGAAGAGACAGTTCCAGCGCACGACGACCTCGCGGTGCCGAGCCGTTGGCCGCGCACTGCCACTGCGCACAGCCGTCACCGACCAAGGCACCGGTTACGCATCGTGGAGGAGCTTGGGCAGATCGATGTCGGTGCGAGTGACTGCGCAAGCTGCGTCTGCGCACAGCCCGCGTCCTCGGTGCTGCTGCACACCATGCACCAAGGAACAGTTGCGCATGGTTGGCCGGGTCGGCGTTGGCAGCTGTGCTGCACGGCAATGGGCTTGGACGAGGTGACGGCCGCGAGTGGTCTGGCCGGATAGGACGGCGACGCCGAGCTGAGGGGCTCGGTCGCGTAGGCGGTGGCGGTGACCGGCGGCAGACGCGGCAGGCATACGTGGTGCCGCATCGTGTCGAGTTGGGCGCTCGCGGTCATCGCAGCAGCCGCCGCGTCGCCCAGCTTGTTTTCCAGGGGACGTGGTCGAACTCCGGTCAGAACGTGTGCTTCCTGGCCTTGAGGAAACCCGCAGGCCGACCAGACCACCGACCATGAGACCCCGACCAGGGTCACAATGGGAGTACGAGGTCCGTGGTCGGGGTCATGGTCTGGGCCGGCCATTACCCCGACCACGGCCAGCAGCGGGCCCGTTCGCTGTACGAGTCCCTACGCGCCGTGGGACTGGTGGCTGCCACGGCCGCTCTGCACCGTCGGCCGGGGGCATGGGGGGATGAGCGGTTTCGGCCGGATCTCGCATGAGGCGAAGGGGCTCTTCGGCTCCATCAGTGATCACCGGGAGGGCTGGCAGGTGACGGTTGCCGCGCTGATCACCTACACATCCAGACGCTGAACCAGAAGCGCTACTCGCGTACGCGTGCAGAGTCGGAGTGCCTACAGATGCCGGGACTGGCTCCAGCTGACGTAGCTGTCGGGGTTCTGGACGGAGTGCCAGACGGGCGCGGAAGGGCCGTGCTGGAGCAGGTCGGCCCGCGGCGCTGCCAGGACGGGGACGTCGCGCAGGAAGCCGGATAGCGCCGGATCGGCGGCGGCTGCGCGCAGGGCCTCGATACGGGTTGCGACACCGGCGGGGCCGGTACGGTCCAGGACGAACAGCAGTCGTGGGAACAGGGGGTAGCGCTTGCGCCATTCCTCCCGCGGAGGCTTCTGGCCGGCCAGCCGATGCCGTGCGATGGGCACCGGCACATAACGGTGGAGGCGGGCGTAGGCGGTGAGCTTCGCGGCAAGGCGCTCGGGGCCCATGGTGGCCCGGTCGACCTCCACGAACGCCCGCAGCATCGCACCGCTGTCGCCGTCTTCGCTGCCGCGCCGGTAGAACATGAGGGCGTCGGGGAACACGGCCCCGCGGCTCCCGAGCGGGTGGTAGGCCTCGGGCATCCAGTCCAGCGGCCGGTGCAGCTCGCCGCGGCGGCGGGCGTCCTCGAGGAAGGCCGGCGCGGTCTCGGTCACCGTCAGCGCGTGACCGACCCGCAGGCGCGCGGCGGTCGGATCGGACGCCGTCTTCGACGGCCTCACCCCCCGCAACTCCGGCCACTCCGAGGCGATCTGCATGCCGTACCGGGTGGGAAACCACACCCGCAGCCGTCCCGAGCGGGGCAGGGTGATGCGCTCGACCAGGCCCTCATCGCGCAGCTTGGCCAGTCGGCGTCGGGTCTGCTCGATGCGCGTCTGGGGAGCCATGACCCGGTGCATCTGCTCGGTGGTGGCCATCCGGTACTGCACCAGTACCGCCAGTGCCGGCCGGTCGCCGCTGCCTGTGTCCACGTGGGTCATCGCCATCCGTTCGCTTCCCGTCCGGCGCAGCGCCGTCCTTGCGCCGCGCCCACCGGACAGGCCAGCAGCTGGCCCCGGCCAGACCACCGACCACGAAGGCCCGACCACGATCACGATGCGACAACGCCTCTGCCGACGGGGCCGACATCCCCACCGACAGCCGTCCGCCGCTCTCGCGCATCGGCCTGAGAACGTGCAGGTCACCATGCTTGCCGGGGCGTGGTCGGGAGCCCGACATCCCCTCTTACGCCCCCGACCACGCCGCCCACAGCAGGAGGAAAGCGGGTGGGGGTGGGGCAGGCCGGCCGGGTGACGGGCGAGGGGATCGGGCGCCTGCTGGTTCCCTCGCGCGCGACGGCGGGGCCGCGCGCGACGCCGGGCAGTCCAAGCTGCCCGGGCGGTGAAGCCGGGGAGAGCGGCCGGTCTGTTTCGGCGCGGAGATGGTCGACGACGACATCATCGAGGCCGACCTCACCGGGGACATCAAGACCGTCACCGACAGCTCGGGCACCTTGCGCCGCGCGAAGACCGTGATCGTGGCGACCGGCTCCGGCTACCGCAAGCTCGGCCTGCCCAAGGAGGACGAGCTGTCCGGCCGCGGGGTGTCCTGGTGCGCGAATGGTGACCTGCACGTTCTCAGGCCGATGCGCGAGAGCGAGACATCCCCACCGACAGCCGTCCGCCCCTGCGACGGCTTCTTCTTCCGTGACCGCGACATCGTGGTCGTCGGCGGCGACACCGCCATGGAGGAGGCGACCTTCCTCACCCGCTTCGCCCGCTCCGTGACCGTCGTCCACCGGCGCTCCACGCTGCGTGCCTCGCAGGTGATGCAGAACCGCGCCTTCTCCGACGACAAGATCTCCTTCGCCTTCGGCACCGGGATCGCCGAGCTCAAGGAAGCAGACGGCAGGCTCACCGGCCTCGTCCTGCGCGACGTCCTCACCGACAGGACCCGTGACCTGGACACGACCGGCCTGTTCATCGCCATCGGCCACAACCCGCGCAGCGAGCTGTTCAAGGGCCAGCTCGACCTCGACGACAACGGCTACATCCAGGTCGCCTCGCCCACCACCCGCACGAACATCCCCGGAGTCTTCGCCGGGCGACGTCGTCGACCACTCCTACCGCCAGGCCATCACCGCCGCCGCCAGCGGCTGCGCGGCGGCCCTGGATGCCGAGCGGTACCTCGCGGCCCTGAGCGACGGCCGTCCCAGCGGGGCTGAAGCAGTCGTCGCCACCGTCTGAGGCACACAAGGGCTGGAACCGGTGCGGCACGGACAAGGTCGGCGCGCGGGACGGCTAGGGGGCGGTGTTCCAGTCGTACGGTCCGCCGCCGCGCCATTCGATCAGTTCGGGGTCGTCGATGGCCTTGTCCTCGTCCGGCACGCCCGCGCGGCGGAGGAACTCCAGTACGTCGAAGAGGCTGTAGGCGGTGCCCACGGACTTGCCGTGGATCGTGACCCGTCGGCTGCCGTCGGGCGCGGGCGGGAGCACGACCACAGGGGGACGCTGGTCCATGGCACCACCATGCACCGCAACCGGGCGGCGTGCAGCACGGCGGCCACGAGTGGCTGGACAAACGCCGAGCGCGCCTCGCTGGTCCCCTCAGCGGCCTGACCAGCCGTAGGACGAGGGCCCGGATCAGTGAGTGATCCGGGCCCTCGCGGAGGCGTCCTCCGTCATCGCGGTGCCGAGCCGCGCTCCCGTAGCAGGTCGGCCATGACCTTCATCTCGGACTGCTGGGCGTCGACCATGCCCTGGGCCAGCTTCCGCTCCTGGGGAACCGTGCACTGCCGGGCGCAGGCCCGGGCCATGTCGATGCCGCCCATGTGGTGGTCGTACATGAGCTGGAGGTAGAGGATCTCCGCCTGTTTGCCGTTCAGCTTGCCGAGCTGGCCCAGCTCCGTGTTGGTGGCCATGCCGGGCATCAGGGAGCCGTCCTTGATCCGGTGGTCCATGTGACCGCCCTGCATCCACGTCATGTAGCCGTCGGGGGAGGTCACGGGCAGGTTCCACAGGTCGAGCCAGCCGAGCAGCATGCCGCGCTGGTTGGCCTGGGTCTGGGCGATGTCGTAGGCGAGGCGGCGGACGTCCTCGTCGGTGGTGCGGTCGCGGACGATGTACGCCATCTCGACGGCCTGCTGGTGGTGGACGGCCATGTCGCGGGCGAAGCCGGCGTCGGCGGAGCCGGCCGTGGGGACGGTGACCGCCTTGGTGTTGTCGCTGCTGGTGGCGGCCAGGAGCCACAAGGCCAGCGCGAGGGCCACCAGGATCGCCGCGCCGACGGTCAGCCACCTGCCCAGAGTGCGGCTGGGTCCGTCGGCGGCGGGGTCCGCCACGTCCGGGGACGTCACGGTCGCAGCGGTCATGACGCGGTCAGCCCGTTCGTGCAGGCAGCACCCGGCTCGGGGGTCTGCGGGCCCTGGACGTACTTGGTGAGGAACTGCGCGACCCTGGGGTCGGAGGCCGTTTTCACACTGAGCTGGTGGGCCCAGGCGCTCAGCACGATGGTTCCGGACTGGGCCTTGTCCGGGCTCATCAGCGTGTACGGGGTCGTGGAGACCTTGTCGGCGAGGGTCTTGATGTCGGCCTTCGTCGCCTTGTCGTTGTACGTGACCCAGACCGCGCCGTGTTCGAGGGAGTGGACGGCGTTCTCGTTCGGGACGGCCTTGGTGTAGACGTTGCCGTTGCAGGTCAGCCACACCGGGTTGTGGTTGCCGCCGACGGGCGGGTTCATCGGGTAGCTGACCTTGCCCTGGACGTGGTTGCGGCCCAGCTTCTTGACGTCCCAGACCTTCTCGCCGGATATCGGCTTCGCGGCCTCGGCGGCCTTCTGTTCCTTCTTCCGGTCGGCGTTGTCGACGGCGTAGGCGCCCCAGCCGACCAGACCGGCGACGATGACCGTACTGAGGGTGATGGTGATGATGCGGTTGCGGCGTTCGCGGGCTTGTTCGGCGCGGCGCATCGCCTCGATGCGGGCTTTGCGGTCGGCGGCGGCCTGCTTCTTGCTGGTCTTGGACATGGCGGTGTGTTCCTCGTCCCCGCCGCGCGGAATCGTCGGGCGGCGGTGGGTGCAGGGTGGATGGACGGACGCTGTGGGCCGCGCGCGTGAGCGCACGGCGTGGCGTTCGTCTACGTCCGCTGCACCTGGAGGACGTGCAGATCGGGAGCGCCGCGTGTGGGCGTGAGGCCGAGAGAACAGGTGAGGGCGGCAGGGCCGGGATTGCTTGGGATACGGGGCAGGACCGCCGGCGCGGGCTGCGCCGGAGTGGGGAGCACCGCCCGGACACCGTGCGCTTCCTGAGCGCAGCACATGTCGCCGCCAGGGACGTCGCCGGGCTGTGTCGCCGTCACCGTGCAGTGCTCGGCCGGGTGGCCCGACGGTGTCTGGGTGGCCGCCATGGAGGTCATGGGCGCGGCGGCCAGGTCACTGGCGGCATGGGCTGCGGCACCCAGGCAGATCACCAGCATCGTGAGCAGCACGGCCAGGGCAGGACACAGCGCCGCGGTCCGCGTGGTCCGCCACGCGTCGCTGGGCCTGTACTGCGGTCGGCTGGTCATCGTGGTGATGTTAAGCGGTATCTGTGAACGCTCTTTCGGTTGGGCTCCAGTTGTCAGTGCTGATGCCCCTGTTCTTCCTCCGACTCCGGGTCGACGAAGGTGCGGGTGACCAGGGGGTTGGGTGCGGTCAGCTCGACGATGAGCCGGCCGGTGCTGGCGCGGGCGCTGATGCCGATCTCTCCTGCGCGGGTGCCGGCGGGCAGGACCGGGTCGGGTCTCGGGGGTGCGAAGGACAGTGGTCGGTTTGTGTCCGTGCGTGCGCGCAGCACGGTGAGCGTGGGCGCCAGGGCGAGTACGACGGCCAGGGCGGAGGCTTAGGCCCGTGCCGGACGGTGGGGGAGGCGGCCTGGCATCCGGTGCAGGTGGCGGCGGGCTGTGTGGGCGAGGGCGGTGGCCACCGCCACGGGCGCGATCTCGACGAGGAGGAGCTGGCCGTATGTCGAGCTGAAGACGTCGTCGAGCGGGACGAGCAGCAGCGCGGCGATGAGGCCGGTCGTGACGACCGCCTAGGGTCATGTCGACCTGAGCCCATACGTTTCCAGCGGCAGGTCTTCCACCCACCTGCCCAGCCATCAGCGCCTGATCAGCCGAGACAGAACAAGCACGGAAGGAGCAGGGAGGCCCGCGCCCCGACCGGTGCTGGGCCTCCGTCCGACGATGGCGAAGAGAGACGGTCCACGGCCCCGCAACCTGAGTCAGCATCTGCGCGCCGACCGGCTTCGAGTGTTCGTCGGCCGCACTGCGGAGCTGGTTGCGTTCCGCTCGGCGCTGCGTGCGTCCGACTCCCACGAGTGCTGTTCCTGACCGGTCCGGCCGGGAACGGCACAGTCGACACTGCTACGGCACTTCGCGGACGAGGCCACGACGATGGGGCGCGAGGTGGTCGAGATCGACGGGCGTGGCCGACGCGGCGGATCCGGCGGCATTCGAGGCCGATGCCGCCAAGGTCCTGACCGGTGACGGTGTGATGCTGCTGGTCGACGCGTGGCGCCGGGACCACTGGCTTGTGGCCACTGCCATGCTGTGCACGGTTGTCGCGCGGTGGGGGCGGTCAGAGACGACGCGCCACGAAATCGGCCACCTGGGTGCCGAGTTGCTGGCCCGCGCGGTTGTCGAGGGAGGTGTGCTGGCCGGACCAGATCCGGCTGAGCCACGCTTCGGTGGCGGCGTCCTGGAAGCCGGCGAAGGTTCGAGTGACGCCCTTCGATGTCACCGCGAGATGATGCCGCGCACCGTAGAACCCGGCGAGCGTCGTTGCCGCAGCCTGGCTGAGAGCGCCGTGAGCGCCGGGATAGGACGGATCCGGTGCGGTCGGCAGCAGGGGGGTCCAGTTGGGATCGCCGACGATGCTCGGGTTGTCATGCGTACCGCCGAGCCGGATGGCGGTCACGGGCCGCCATACGCGGTAGGCGTACTTGGCGTCGTACATCGCGATTGTGGTGTCGGCGAGGGACAGGTCGAGCCGGGCGAAGACCTTCACCGCCTTCTCCAGGCTCGCGTTCTGGGAGGTGACAAGGCCCTGCGCGACCTGGTTCCAGACGTTCCAGACGGGTGCTGCCGCCCAGAACTTTGCGGCTGCCGTCTGATCGGGGGTGCGGGTGGTACTGGTCTTGCTCCCCAGGCCCTTGACCTCGTTCAAGGCGGTGGCGTACGCGGCGCCGCTCACGGCCGGCGGCGGTGCCGGGCGGAACTGGCGTCCGCTGGCCAGCACGAACGGCTTGACCGAGCCCCAGTTGGCGAACACCGGTGTCGGGAACTCTGGAGGGGCGGGCCGGTAGTCACCGGCCTTGTCGCCGGGGCGGAACCGCGGCGGCTTGGCTGAGGACCCGTCGTCGGACCGCAGGCTGATCAGTCGGCGGGCGACCTCGGCTCCCACACCCATGCCCGCCTGCTTGCCCGGGCCGCCCGGAATCGCGGACAATTGGCTGCTCAGCCGCTGGTCCACGCCTGCGCGCTTGGCCGGGTACAGGGCGACCAGTACATCGTGGGCTGCCTGGTCCGCTGCGGCATCCGCACGAGCGCCTCCTGGCGCCGACACCGAGAACACGTAGGCGGGGCCGGTCCGGGTGATCGATACCACGGCGTCGTACTCGGCGGCCTGGAGAAGCGCGAAGCTGCGTGTGGGTTGGACGGTGGACGGCTGCGCCTTCGGGTCGCTGAGGATGGTGATGAGTTCGCGGTTCCACTCCACGACCGACATCCCCGACCCCGTCGCGGCGGTGCGCAGGGCCGGCGAGTGAGCGGTGGTGGACCCGAAGGCCGGGCTGGTGAGTCCGGCAGCCAGTGCGGTTCCGGCAAGTATGGCGAGTGTCTTCTGCTTTCCACCCATGTTCAGTGGCTCCTTGTCGCTGGTGGCGGGTTGTGGCAACTGGTGGTCATGCACGTGGCTCATCCGGGCCGGCCACGCGAGCGTGATTGTGTCGGGGCACACGGCTTGTGGGTCGTGAAGGCTCACTCCGCGGGGGCGTCGGGTGACCCGGCGCCGCGGCCGCCCCCGGTAGCCCGTCGCTGTGCTGCAGTGCCGGCCCCGGCAGGGGTGCGCAGCTCGTGCGGAGCGTCTGGCCCGGTCATGGCGAGCACCTCAGGCAGGCGCGGACTTCGCGGCCGCTGCGTGTCTGGCGGATCTCGGTCGACTGGGCGAGGTACTGGACGATGCCGGTGCCACGGCCGTGTTCGTCGGGGGCGATGTTGGGGCGATGGCGCTCTACGGCCGCGCCGGAGTCAGCGACCACAATGTGCAGAGTTTCGTGGTCGAGGGCGAGCAGCAGGGTCATGCTCTCATGGCCGTACTGGGCAGCGTTGGCGGCGAGTTCGTCGACGATGAGAACGGCGGAGTCCCGCTCGCTCACGGGGACACTCCAGGTCTCCAGCAAATCGGCCGCGAGGTGACGAGCCGCGGAGACGTGCGCCTCCTGCGCCGGCAGGGTGAGCTGTGCCTGGCGGCGGCAGGGCCGGTCGAGCAGTGAAGTCGGGCTGGCGGTATCGGTTACCAACATGGTCTTCTGACTCTTCTGTGGATGTGCGGAGACCGGAACGGGGTGACCGCAAATAATTTCGGGGGCGGTCGGTAGGCCGGATCCTGATCCTGCCTGGGCGCGCTCATTCAGTTCCACGGACGACGCATGCCGGACGGTTCGAGCTGTTCGCCTCTTTTGTTCGGATTCTTGAGAGTCGTGTCGATGTCGGCGCCTGTCTGGGCTCAGCCGCCTTTGCCCAGAGCTCGCTGCCGAACGGCCGGACCGGGCACCGGCAGCTCGGTCCCCTCGTCCGTGATCTTCAGGACGGCCTGTGGGAGTGTTGCGCCGTAGAGCGGGGCGGACGCCCCTGCCCGTATCTCGGCTGGGTCGCGGTCCTCGGCGTGCAGACGGGCTGGATCCTCTTCTCCGCGCTGTACGGACTTCGGAGGAAAAGAAGAGTGGTGCACGCCCTGTCGGCCCACTCGTGCATGAAGTCAGCTGCGGACTCGGCCGGTTCGCCGGAGCGGGGGCGAGAGTGACCAGGGCCCGGAAACCGCCGGCGCGTCGCGGGAAGGACCAGGGCGCCGGCTTTCGCCTCCTCCGGCGGACGTTGAGAGATGTGTGCGGCCGGCCCTCGCGCAGCCGTGCCCGCCCGTGCAAGCGGCCGGCATCCGAGGGGCTCGGCGTGGGGTGGTCGGCCTGCCACTGCGGAAGTCGCGTGCCGGAAGCGGGCCAGAGCCCCGCGACCGAGCTGCAGAACTGCCCCGATACCGACGCGGTCCCCCCCCGATGACAGGTTGTGCAGGCGAAGCAGCCGCAGCAGCTGACCGGCCCCGCGATGTGTGGCACCACGGCGGGCAGATCGATCGGGTGGCTGCTTGAACCCGCCCCTGGACCCGCTGGTCGTGCACCCGGATGGTTTTCACCTTGATCAGCCCGGCCGCGGGGTGACCTTTCCCGGCCGGTGGCGGCTGCTTCGACCACCGGCCGCCTCCGTGCGCTTGGTGCCGATCAGCGCCTCGGCCATAGAGGTGCGGGTGTCGGCCTCGGAGGCCGCCGCGCTCATCGGCCGGGAGCTCTTGTCGGACGGTCTCGCCGATCCCGGTGCCGTGCGGTGTGGTGGCATCGGGGGGATCACGAGCGTGCCTGTACAGCCGATGTCACGAGCAGAAACCTCTTCGATGGCCATCGGCCGGGCGTCCTGTGTGCGCTCCTCCAGCCCGGTCCGCCGGTCTTGAGGCGGCCCGGATGTTGTCAACTGTCCGGGTCTCCCTCTCCGCTGAGGGCTCGGCCTTTCGCAGGCGACGTCTTCTTGGCCTCTTGTGCCACCACGCGCTCACACCCGACGGCTGTCGTCATGTCGCCGGGCGGCCGGGCCGTCCAGTGACATGACTGCCCTGGCCTGCTCTTACGCCCGGATGGTGACCAGCTTCTGACCGTTGCCTGCGAGGATCTCAAAATGCTCGATGGCTCCAGGAGACATGGCGACCGCTCCTGGGATCGTGGTGCGGGGAGGGTACTCGCCTGCCCGCCAGGTAGCGCTGTCCGTCCTGGCACCGCCGGGCCCTACCGCCTGCAGTCGGCAGGTGATTCCGGCGGGTGCCCCCCTGGCGGAGATCTCCAGGAGACTGCCCCAGGCAGAGGGTGAGACTTTCACCGAGGCGGAGACGCCGGTGGTGGGGTCGCTTCCGGAGAAGGTGCGCCAGACAGTCGGCGCGGTCGGCCCGGGCGGCCTCGCCTGACTGCCCACGGATCCGATGGTCGCCAGCCATGTGCCGCCGGCCGCTGCTGCGATGAGCGTCAGCGAGGCTGCCGCGCCGGCCAGTTGCAGACGCCAGGACTTGCGACGCCTGGCCGCGGCCTGCTGGAGCAGCCTCTCCAGCACACCCATTTCGGGCGTCTGCGACACCGCGGGCGCGGCGGGCCGTTCGGGCCGGGAGCCCTGCGCGCTTTCGGCCGCCCTTGCCACCAGCCGGTCGGTCAGGTCCCTGTCGGCCGTCGGCACCGCCTGGCCCGAGGCTTCGGCCTCGGTCACCGTCGCCAGCAGCGCAGGCAATCCCGCCAGCTGGGCGTGTTCGGCCCGGCATTCGGCGCATGCCGCGAGGTGGACGCGCACCTGCTCCATTTCCGCCGAGGGCAGCGTGCCCAGGACGTATCCTCCCAGCGTCAGCCGGAGGGCGTCGTGCTCCGCACTCATGGTCGCCGCCTCCTGCCCGCCACGGTCATGGCTCGATCCCCCGTTCCTGCAGCGCCAGCCGCAGGGCGTGCAGGGCGTAGTACGTCCTTGACTTCACGGTGCCCAGAGGGATGCCCAGCACCTGTGCGGCCTCCGCCATGGTCCGGCCCCGGTAGTAGGTCTCCAGCAGGACGGCGCGGTGGTCCGGGGACAGTGACCGGACGGCGTCGGCAACCGCCCAGCTCTGCAGTGCCTGCTCGATCTCGTCCTTGCCCGGTTTCTGCTCGGCGACTCGCTCCAGCGCATCGCCGCCGGCCTCGGCCGGCCTGGACTGCCGGGCCCGGTGGGCGTCGATGACCAGGTGCCGGGCGACCGTACACAGCCATGCCCGGGCCGGGCCGCGTGCGGGGTCGAACGCGGCGGGATGCTGCCACGCTCGCAGCAGTGTCTCCTGCACCACGTCCTCTGCCCATTGCCAGTCTCCTGAGGTCAGTCGCAGTACGTAGTGGAACAGGGGTCCTGCGTGCTCCGCGTACAGAGTGCGCAGCAGTTCCTCATCTGCGGTCGAAAGGGTCCCTCTACCAGAGACACGGTGCGCGGAGCGATCCGGATCGGTCCTTGGACCACGTTTTCGGGAACTCCAGGGCATAAGGCGATCATCACGCATATGAGCCGCTTTGTCCTGTACGAGTAGCTCGCCTTCGATCACGCTCTGTGAGCGTCGGGGGTGGCGCGTCCTTGCGGCGTTACGGCCTCACCAGGATCAAGCATGCGCGGGGCACGGGGTCGGCTGTTCTGTGGCGATCCCGAGAGATCTCACAAAAGGTGCGTATCCACCGAACCGCGGGACCCTCACCGTCCGTGGAGACGGGCAAGAACCGACTTGCGCGCAAATCCTCATCGCTTCCCCGTGCGGCAAAGGAGGGAATGGAGGTGACCGAAATGCACCACGCGACGCACGTGCTCTCGCCACCGGCCACGCTCACCCCGCCCCCGTGCATCGAAGCCGGTGCCGCCTTGCAGCCCCGGCCTGTGCCCAGCACACACCACGGCGATGGCCCTACGCACAGTAATCGGGGGCTGCGCGACCACCGGGGGCAGAGCTCCATCCGGGCCAGCCGGCACCGGGCAGCACCCCACGTCGAGGCGGGCAGCCGGCGCGGCGCAGCACCCAGGCTCGTTCGCCGGGTCCGTGAGGGACGCGTGCCCATGAACACGGCATCCACCACACACATCCCCGCGGTTGCGTGCGCCCGAGCCGGCGCAGTTCCTGTCTCCGTCTGATCAGTGAGGAACGGACACCATGTACTTGAACCTTCGCCCACCAGGTCGGCGATCACGTGCTGCGGCCGGGCTGGCCGTCGCCACCATGGCCACTGCCGGTGCGCTGGGGCTCCTCAGCTCATGCGGCCAGTCGTCGCATTCCTCGTCCACAGGGGCCGGTGCCATCACGCCCGGTCCGGGTCAGCACCAGACGGCAGGAATGCCAGGTGCCACGGGGTCGGGGACAACGGTGGGCTCCGGTCCCGGCGCCTCCCCGATGCCCGGCATGAGCATGCCCATGAGTCCCTCGAGCACGGGCGCGGCGGCCGCGCCGGTGACCGGGAATGCCGTGGCGATCAAGAACTTCGCGTTCTCTCCGGCCACGCTGAAGGTCAAAAAGGGCACGACGGTGACGTGGACGAATCAGGACACCGACGCCCACACCGTCACCAGCGCCGGATCGGGCGGCCCCTTGCATTCGGCCGCCCTGGCCCCCCACGCCACCTACAGCTACAGGTTCACCAAGCCCGGCACCTACGCCTACCTCTGCACCATCCATCCGTTCATGACCGCCACCGTGGAGGTGACCTGATGACCGACTACTGCGACAGTTACGACGGAGCATCGCCCGACGACGCCGGACGGCCTGAAACCGAACACGGCATGACTCGGCGTCAACTCATTCGGCATGCAGGCTGGTTCGGTGGCGCGGTGGTGCTGACCGTGGCCAGTGGAGAGGTGATCAGCCACATCGCGGACTCCCGCGACACCAACGCCGGGGCCGCCGCAGAGGCCGTCGCAGCGGGAAGCGGCGCGCTGCGGTTCGTGCAGGTCTCCGACAGTCATATCGGGTTCCAGGGCCCGGCGAACATGGACGTGGCCGGCTCATTCACCGAAGCGATCAACCAGGTCAACTCACTCGGATTCAGACCGGACTTCGTCATGCACAGCGGCGACCTGACCCATCTGTCCACGGCCGGGCAGTTCGACCAGGTCAAGCAGATGATGGCCGGAATGAAGACAGACCGTGTCTTCACCGTGCCGGGCGAGCACGACTCCATCGGTGATGCAGGCCGCGCCTACCGGCGGACCTTCGGCATGGGCACGCTCGGCGATGGCTGGTACAGCTTCGACACCCACGGCGTGCACTTCATCGCCCTGGTCAACACCCTGAGCCTGGAGAAACTCGGGCACCTCGGCAACGCGCAGATCGACTTCGTACGCAAGGACCTGGCGGGACTGCCATCGGACACCCCCGTCGTGGTCTTCAGCCACATCCCGCTGTTCGCCATGTACCCGCAGTGGGGCTGGAGCACCGACGACGCCCTCAAGGTCATCGCACTCCTGCGCCGCTTCTCCTCCGTCACCTGTCTCAACGGGCACGTCCACCAGCTGTTCACCAAGACAGAGGGCAACATCACCTTCCACTCCGCCACCACCACCGCCTACCCCCTGCCCAAACCGGGCCGCGCCCCCGCCCCCACCCCTCAGGTCGTCCCTGCCCGGCAGCTCAGAGACGCCCTCGGCATCCGCAGCGTCGGCTACCGCCAAGGCGACCGCGAACTGGCCATCAAGGACCAGAGGCTGGCATGAACACCCGAAGATTCCTCGTCCCCGCCCTGCGGGCGGCGACCGCCCGCAACCCTCGCCGCGGGCGGATACATCCACGCCCAGCTCTACACGGACGGGTACCGCTCCATCCACATCATTGGCCCCCTGTTCCTGCTCCAGGCCGGCGCATCCTTCGCCCCCGCCGCCCTGCTGCTGATCGGGACGCCACCCTGCTGCTGAGGATCTCCGAGGCAGACGTCGCGCTCGGTGCCCTCGGCGGCTTCACCGCTTCGCGCACCGTAGGCGTGTTCGGATTCACCGAGCGCGGTCTGCAGCCGGCGCCACAAGCCGTCCTCAGCCTCCTCGCCGAGACCGGCACGCTGCTGCTCCTCGCCGTCTGGCAGGTGAGTGTGACCAGACAACGCCGCGCTGTCCGACCGCCCGTCAGTACACCCATCTGGAACAGGGCCATCACCCGTACACCACCCAACTGAACCACCACCACGAAGCCCCCCGGGATGCCGGTGCTGCGACGGGCCCCGGACGCACACTGTCGCAAGCTGGAGGGCAAGGCAGCTGCGACCTGGACGGCACGGCGCAAGAGCGCCGCGATCAACGAAGTCCTCAACACCGTGATGGAAAAGGGATACTTCGCGCGCCGGTAATCGTCGGTGGAGTCGTCGCCCATCCCACCCGCGGGCTCGTCGAGTCCTTGGGCGAAGCCGGGATTTTCGCCTACCGCGACGACCTCAATGCGTGGATCCACGCCCTGACATCCCTGCGGGACCCGGGCAGCTGAGCCTGCAATTCCCGCCGGGCCAGGGCCCGATCCATCGAACTGAGTGCGGCTCCCGACCTCGACATCCGGTGCGTCGCTATCGAATCCCTGAGCAGGACCAGCCAGCGGAACGGGTTGCCTAGGCGCGCGACAGGCCCGCTCGTCGATGCCAAGGAGATGGGCCGCAGCCGCGGGGGCGGCGTCGCGGACCCGGGAGCCGAAGGACACATGTGTCCTTGACCGTCCTGCGCAGCGGAGCCGGACCACGACTTCGCAGCCCAAGCAACGACATCCAACTCAAGCGGTGCTGCGTGGCAGGAGGCCGTACCCGCTGGCCCGCATTTCCATGGTGCGCAGCGGCGAAGGGTCGGCCCGTGTGTCAGCAGGGGCTGCTTCGGCGCGTGTTCTTGAGCGGTCTGGGTCGTTGGATGGATCATGCAGACCACATGGGTGATGCGGCTGGCCAACAGCCCAGGTTGTCACCGGAGTCCCGACGCAGGGCGCAGCCCCCACGATCACCTTCCTCGGTCCCGATGGGGCTTGACTCCGCCCGGTGGGGAGTGGTGAATCGGTGACTTCGGGTGTGGTCGACGCGCAGGCGATCGATCTGCGCGCGGTGCAGCGCCAGGTAGATGCAGTGCTTGGAGATTTCCTTGCTGAAAAGACCCGTTCGGCGGCTGGTCGGGGGCATCCACCAGAGGTGGTGCAGACCGTGCGGGACTTCATGGCAGCGGGCGGGAAGCGGATCCGGGCGCTGCTGTGTGTGGTGGGCTGGCATGCCGCAGGCGGAGACGGGAATGCGACGTCGGCGTTGCGTGTGGCGGCTTCGTTGGAGCTGTTTGTGGCCTTTGCTCTCATCCACGACGACATCATGGACGACTCGGTCAGTCGCCGGGGCCGCCCCGCGGTCCATCGCGTGATGCGTGCCCGGCTGGGAGAGGACGAGCGGGCTGAGCGGTTGGGTGCGGGCGGCGCGCTGCTGGTGGGAAACCTCGCGTTGATGTGGGCGCAGGAGTTGCTGCATACCGCCCGGTTGGAGTCGGGGGTGCAGCGGCTGGTGCATAGGTTGAATGACGCGATGCTGGAGGAGGTGATGTACGGCCAGTACCTGGATGTGATGGGTACCGGTCGTGGCGCCGACGATGTCGAGGCAGCCTTGCGGATCGTCCGCTACAAGACCGCCACCGCGACCATCGAGCGGCCTCTTCAGCTGGGCGCTGCTGTGGCGGGGGCCGGTGAGGCCACGATGGATGTCTTCACGCGGCTGGGCCTGCCGCTGGGGGAGGCGTTCCAACTGAGGGATGACCTCTTGGACGTGTTCGGCAGCCCGGACGGCGCCTGCTCACCGGGCCTGAGCGATCTACGGGAAGGCAAGCGGACCGTTCTGCTGGCGCTGGGTCTGCAGCGCGCCGACCTGGTACAAAGGGAGCGGCTCCGCCACCTCGTGGGCCGGTCCGACCTGGGGGAGCGCGAAGCAGCCGAGGCACGGACGATCCTGCAGGACACCGGGGCACGGGAGCACATCGAGCGAATGATCGCTGCCCGCTACGAACAAGTGCTGCGGGTCCTGGACGGGGCTGACTTCCCGCACGCCGCGGACCGTGCCCTGCGCGGCCTGGCGGTCACCGCCACCCAGTACACCTCCTGAGATCGCACCGCGTGCCCGGGCACCAGCCTTCACCGCCGCGCGTCTACAGCTGTGTCACCCAACCCGAGCAGGAAGAACTCGTCATGACCCAGCAGGTTCTCGATCGTGTCGCCGGATACGAGCGCCGGTTCAACACGCTCTTCGAGGAGTACTTCGACACGTTGAGCGCCGTGATCGATGCACCGTCGTTCAGCCGTTTCACTCCGGACTGCCTGCAGTTGCTGCGGGAACTGTCCATGCGGGGCGGCAAGCGGATGCGGGTCGTTCTCCTGCATGAGGCAGCTCGCCTGGTGACCGGCGAGCCGGTCGAAGGGCTGGATGCCGCGGCGCTGAGCATCGAGCTACTGCAGACCCACGGCCTGGTGCACGACGATCTCATCGACGACAGCCCCACCCGCCGCGGCGGCCCTTCCACCTACTACGCCTACCGTGAACGGTTCCCCGGCCGCCCGCAGACGGCCGTTGGCCTCACCGTACTCGCGGGCGACCTCGCGCTCGCTCTGTCCCTGCAGGTGCTGCTGGACGCGAAGCTGCCTGTCGCGGTGCGGCAGCCCATGATCGAGGTACAGACGCGGGCGGCCGCCGACACGTTCGTGGGCCAGATCATCGACTTGGAACGCGACTTCACCGCCACCGCCGGCGAGCAGATCCTGCACTGCGTGGCCGACTACAAGTCCGCCCGCTACTCGATCCTCGCACCCATGCAACTCGGACTCCTGGCCGCGGGCGAACAGCCGGCACTGTTCAAGCAGGAACTGCACGACTATGCACGGCTGGTGGGGATCTGCGGGCAGATGCGGGATGACTACCTGGACCTTTTCGGGGACGCGGCCACCATGGGCAAGCCGACCGGCACCGACATCCGTGACGGGAAGCACACCTACACCGTCCGTGCCCTGATGTCCGCCATCGACGGCACCGAGCGTGCGCTGGTAGAAGCCGCGCTCGGTGACCGGTCCTGCACACCGGAAACCATCGCCGCCGTCCGGGAGATCGGCGAGAACCGCGGTGTGACCGTCCGGATGCAGACGGACATGCGGCGCTACGCAGAGCAGGCTTCCGCAGTGGCCTCCGGCTGGCGGTCACGGTGGCGTGAGGAGGCGGTCACCTTCTTCGAGCATCTGCCGCTGTGGGGCGTTGAGCGAGCCATGTGACCAGCGCACGCACGACAGACGTTGCGCGCCCGGCCGGTGTGCGCCCCGCGGGCGCGGGAGAGCAACCCGGGGGCGGCGGGGCTGTGACCATCAGTTCCACGAGAGCCTGGCGCCAGCGTGCGGGAAGGCTGTCAGCGTCGGGAAGGGCTTGGTCGATTCGGAAGCATGCACTGGTCGTATCTCCGTAACTGACCGCCGCAACGGCCATGGGGACGCCAGGCGGACAGCAGATGATGGGGTCCATGCGGTGCACTACTGCCTCGCCGCAGTGCAGACGCCGACGCACCACAAGATAGGAGACACAGACGGTGAGCCGGCCCGGGACGGTGCTTGCGGACACGAGGCGCTGGAGCAGCCGCAGGGGAGGGCGAGTGAGAGCAGCCCGGAGCACTGTCTTGTGTCCGGCCGACTTCAGGGGAGAGGTGACTGCTCGCGTACGCGCCAGCCGCCGGCCCACAGGCATGGTGCCGCCGGGCAGGTCGAGCCGGGTCAGGAACAGCCGGTTGCCGGGCGCCCCTACCTCATCGGGCGTGCGCAGATTGACGGGAACCATCACGGGAATCGAGACGACGGCTGCGCGAGGCCAAGCGTCTTCGGCCCACTGGGTGATCGCGTGGGCCACAGCGGTGAGGCAGACGTCGTTGGTGCTGGCTCCGCCGGCGCGGGCCGCTGTACGCAGGCTGACGGAGGGCGCTTGAGTCCACAGCAGGTGACGGCGGCTGGACAGCGGGTGCGAGGAGGATTGCCACAGATGGTGCTGGCGCGCGTGGCGCAACAGGGTCACGGTGCTGCGCAGGACTTGGCGCAGGCGGGGCCTGGGCATGGGGGAGACGTCGCGGGCGAGCACTGAGAACTGTTCCGGCAACAGCCGCGGCCCGAACAGCACTTCCATGACCGTGACGACGTTGGCGCCGTCCTGGACAGCATGATGGGTGAGATACAGCAGGGCGAACCCGTCGGGCGCGTGACCGTGCAGGAGGATCATGCGCCAGGCCGGGGCTCCCTCGGTCCAGGGCTCTTGCAGGAGGAGCCGCACGGTTGCCTCCAGAGCCTCCCGCTCGCTGGCCACCTGTTGATCGCGAACATGCCGGGCCATGTCCGGGACGGCAGGCATCCACCGTGCCGTTGGCCCGTCGCCGGTCAGGACATGCGTCAGACAGGGAAGATCGGCAAGACGCGCGGTCACGTGCTCGCGCAGAGCGCCAAGATCGGGCACGGCTCCGGTCAGGTGCAGCACCACCCCGACCGTCGAGCTGGCGTCCGGGTGCTCCGCGAGCTGTTCGGCCTTGACCATGACGAGATCAGCGGGGCTCGGATCCGGGAACCGGCTCATACCCATCACCTCAGAAAGTCGAAGACCAGTGCGCTGGCTGCCGCGCCGATCAGCACCCCGGCGGTGACCTGGCCAACGGTGTGGCAACGCAGCCGGATGCGGGACCAGCCGATCAGCGCCACCAAGGGAGTCAGCACAAGCATCCAGGGGCCGAAGACCGAGCTGAGGATGGCGAGGGCACCGGAAGCGACCGCGGAGTGAACCGACACCTTCCAGAAGAAGGTGATCACCAACAGGATGAGCAGGACGGCGAGCATCGCCATCACCAGGGCCGTCACCTCGGCGGGAGCTTTGAGCCCGTACAGCAGCGCGGTGCCGGTGATGACCGAGGCCATCACCCCGGGGGCGGCCACGATACGGTCCTGCCGCCGTCGCACATGTCTGTCGCCCCAGTACTGGCGGCGCTCACCGAACCCCAGGATCAGCGTGGGCAGCACCGCGGTGAACACCGCCGCGACCATCCCCCATCCGATGCCGGCCCATCCGTCGGCGTGCCGGCCCAGCAGCGGAGCCAGGACCAGAATCCAGTTACGGGGCTCACCGCCGTCACTGAGCAGCCAAGCCCAGCGCGCCGCAGAGCGAGGCACCACCTCGCCCCCGGCTGGGTGGGAAGAGCCGGGCGGCGGGGCGGACAGGGCAGGTGAAGCAGCCGAAGCCGCAGCGTTGTGTTGCGACACCTCTGAAAGCCCACCCCTCACGTGGTGTTGCCGCCGCGTGCGGCCGTTCACCATCGAAACGACGCCCTCACCGGGCCAGTCACGGCAACCGCACGGCCTGCTCGATGCCAGTCGGCATTCCCCGTCCCGTGCGCGAGTGGTGGGTGCGTGTACGGATGGCGAAGGCCGCCATGCCCACCGCCGCCATGCCCACGGCCCACCCCGCACCCAGCAGCAGGCAACTGGTCGGCACCACCTGCAAACCGCCGGCGGCCACAGAGGTCTGCACCGCCCCGTAAGCCGGCAGGAAGCGGACCACGGGACTGTCCGCATCCGGGTTGATCAAGGGATTCTGCAGCACCAGATCGATGGAACTGATCATGATGGCAAGGAACATGCCGGCCAGCTCGCTGCGCAGCACAGCCGCCAGCACGATGCCGATGCCCCCGTAGATCAGAGCACCGGTGAACATCCCCGCAGTGAGCACCAGGAGCCGCTCGGGGCGCCAGAACAGATGCATCCACGCAGTGGTGTAGACGGCGACCAGGGCTGCGACCAGAAGGAGCGAGGTGCACTTCGCCAGGGCGAGGCTCGAGCGGGGATAGCCGGCTCGCACCAGTCGCTGGTCGAACAGTGCGGCACGGGCTGTGGCGACGAACATCATGAACGCGATGACCAGTGACAGGGCCTGGAGAGCGCCGTTGATCTGGACCAGAATGTTGCCGTCCATGACCACCGTGCGCCCCACCGCACGGATCCGGAACCGCAAGGGCGTACGGGCTACCACCGTGAACGCCAACGTCGTCCACAACGGCACGAACAGGACCACAATGAGCAGCGCCAGCCTGTTGCGTGCCTGCTCGATCAGCGCGAACCGTAAGGCCGTACGGAAGCAGGACCACCACCGCGTCATACCGGCCCCACCTCCGATCCGGTCTGCTCCTTCTCCTGCAGCACTCCTGCCTGAAGGCGGTACAGGGTGTCCAGGCGGGAGGCGTCGTAGGCGAGGTGCGAGACCACCAGCACCGCGCAGCCCCGGTTCCGCAAGGCCGCTGCCAGGTCCCAGAACCGCAGATAGGTCTCCCAGTCGAAGCCCTGATACGGCTCATCCAGGAGCAGCACCTGGGGATTGTGCATCAGGGCGAGGACCAGGTTGAGCTTCTGGCGCGTGCCGCCGCTGAGTGACTCCACCCGCTCGTTCCGGTAGCTGCTGAAATTCAACTGCTCCAGTAGCTCGAAAGCTCTGTCCAGGTTGTCCAGGCCGTAAGCGGCCTGGAAGAACCTCAGATGCTGGTCAACGGAGAAGGCTTGGTGGAGGACCGTGTCCTGCGGGCAGCTGCCCAGCACTCCCGCCCGCTCCACGACGCCGCTGTCGGCGGCGAGATCCCCGACCAGAATGCGCAGCAGGGTGCTCTTGCCGGCCCCGTTCTCGCCGACGATGCCCACCAACTGGCCCGCGCGGAGATCGAGCGACACGCCCCGCAGGACAGGACGGTGCCGGTAGCTCTTGCACACATCCCGAATCCGCAACACCGGCTCACCCGCCAACACCACCGCATCCCCCCTGCAGAACGCTCCTCACACGGGCGGTTTGCCGAACGCACCATCTGCTGGAGCGCACTCACGATGCCCCTGGCTGAACGACAACGCCACGCGAGCACCAACGACACGAAGCGGCAGTGGTGACGGGCAACGCGTTACCTGCGCTCCCCGACGCAGTACCACGACCTTGAGACACTCCCGGGCTGGAACAGGTTGGCAGACGGCATAACCGCCGCTGGCGTCCAAGCGGGCCGGGAGGAAAGCCGGGGCCGCATGGTGCTTGGGACGTTGCTGTTCGTCCTCGGATTCTCCGCCCTCTTCGCAAGCTGCGGAGCCACCTTCGGCTGCGCGGGCGATCAACTCCTCGCCCACCAGGCCCGGGGTGTGATGCGGTTCGGAGGGCGACGGGTTTCGTCGTTCGAAGGGCTGGAAGCCCGCGAAGCGGCTGCGCGAATGCGGGCTGAGGAACCGGAAGCCGAACGCACGAGTCGCCCACGCCGGTCCGCGTCGTCCCCGCCGAGTCGGGTGTTCCCTGGTGCGCTGGATCCTGGACCTGCGCCGAGCGGCGCGCCCCTTTTGGCCGGGGGGCTGGCGATTACTGTGTGTAGGCTGCTGAGCCCGCGGCTTGGGGCTGTCCCCAGCCGGCTCGAGCCGGTCTTCGGCGGGCGTAGAAGCGGCCGGCTTGCGGGTATGACGGCGGCTGGGGTGCTGGCGTGGTTGTGGCGCCGTCTGGAGCATTCCGATTCCGAAGCGCGTGCCCAGAGAGGCCCGCTGGCTGGTCTTCGTTCTGCCGCTTCGATCGTTGGTCGAGCAGACGGCGGCGGTCGTGCGGGAGTGGATTGGCAGCGGCGGCCTGTCCGGGGTGGTGGGGGTCCACGTGTTTACGGGCGGCGAGGATCGCGACGATGACGCGTGGCGTATGGATCCGTCGCGGACAGCGGTGTTCGTCGGAACGCAGGACCTGTTGCCATCCCGGCTGTTGATGCGCGGGTAGGGGGAGTCGCGTGCGCAATGGCCGGTGTCGTCCGGGCTGTTGCGCAGCGGTGTGCAATTCATCTTTGGGTGAAGAAGACCGCGTCGGTTGCCTGGCCGTGCGGTTGAACGCGGTGCGGCGGGTGGAGCGGGTTGAGGTGCCCGACTCGGCCGTGGCATACCCGGCCGGTGCCCGCGCTGTCCGTCTACCGTCCCAAGTTGCTCCCCGACGTGGCATCACTGAGGCCGCCACCGCTCTGAGCAGCGATGTCCAGCCGGCTCGGCCATGCGTCACTTCCTCGTGCGCGACGGGCAGGAGTCGGCACATGGGGGGCTGAGGTCATGCACGTGCCTGATCACTTCGATTGCCGTGCCGATTGCGAGACAGGGACACACGGCAGCCCGACAGCGCGACGCTCTACGGCATGTCCTCCAATGGTGTGCCGGGGCGATCCTCTCGGACGATCTCCGGGGCTATTGCGTGCGAGCAGGCCCCGCAGCGGTCACTAAGCAGGCGAGGCACACGACACCGGCCAGTGCCGGACCCCTCGGGACCGGGGCAGCCCGGACTTCCGTGAACGACCCAGCTGGAAGGCAATCTCCATGACCTCACAGCGTGAAACCCGCAGAGTGAGCAACGCAGTGTTCCAGGTCGTCTACGACTCGCCCGCCGCGCTGCCCGGCCGCCACCGCTGGGTCACCAAGGACGAGGACGTGCGTAAGGTGGAAGAGCTCCTCGGCATGGAGGCCGGGACGATCGGCGCACCCCTCTGGGTGAGCGGCGACTCCCGTGCCTGTGGATCGTGCGGCCGGGAACCCAGTTGGCTGGACATCGTCTCGTCGGCACTGTCCCGTACGCATGAGCGAGCCATGATTGCGGAAGTGATCCTGGGCGTGCACAAGTACGTGAACACCGAGGCACCCGAGGCCATCGCCGGACTGCGGTGCCACGGTTGCGGAGAGGCGATCACGGATCTGCGGAGCTTCAAGTGCCACAACTGGGCCTACGCCTTCGAAGACCTCCAGGCCGTGCTCGACCGGATCGGCTGACCTCCCAGCGACTTCCGGGTTGCTGCTGGTGAAGCGGGGCCGACACATGCGTGGTCACGCAGTGACGTGCGGTGCGTTGCCTGGAATCGGAAAGTGACTACAGTCTGTGAGACTCGCCGGACTCCGGAATCCATGCCTCGCGCTGCACGGAGCTCTCGTCTGCTCGGTCCAACAGGCGCGGTTGAGTTCCGGTGCTGGTTCCGTGCTGACTTTCGTGATCGGGTTCGTGGAAAACCGCAGGTCCTAGCTCCGATCGCATGAGTTGTCGTACCACTCGACGGTGGTGGAGGCGCCGTGCTGACTTGGTGCTGACCACGTCGACGTGTCAATGGCCGTCGGAAACATGCCGTGATCATCGCGACCAAGATCCACTTTCGTGCCAGGCCCTAGCCGGAGACGGCCTTCGCCCAGCCCCGGGCGACCGTCTCCTTTGCCTTCTCCAGTTGCGCGTCCGTCGGGAACTGTGGCGTTCCCTCGACCGTCGGCAGTCGTGCGGCGGCGGCCTTGTCGAGGGTGCCGTCCTGCTTCATGGCGTCCATGAGTACCGGTCGGGCGTAGCCGCGCATCCGGAGGTTCTGGCCCTCTGGGCTGAAGAGGTACTCCTGCCACAGGCGGGCAGCCGCCGGGCGCGGGGCGTTCTTGTTGATCGCCAGCGCGAAGTACTGGGCGAAGCTGCCGTCGAAGGGGATCGCGACCTGCCAGTTCACGCCCTTGTCGCGGAGCTGGTCGGCGTAGTGGAGGTTGATGTAGTCCCAGTTGATGCTGATGGGGGTCCGGCCGTCCTTGACCGTTGCCAAGTTGGAATGGAGCGGATTGAGGTTGCCGCTCTTCTTGAGCCTGGCGAAGAAGTCGAGGCCGGGCTGGATGTCATCGAACGACCCGTTGTTCGCCAACGCAGCCGCGTAGACGCTGGCGAAGGCGGTGGCCGATCGGGGCGGGTCGCCTTCGAGGGCGACCTTGCCCTGGTAAGCGGGTTTCAGCAGATCAGCGAAGGTCTCCGGACAGGGCTTGACCCGGTTGGCGTCACAGCCGATGGAGATGTAGCCCCCGTAGTTGTTGGACCAGCGGGCCTTCGAGTCCTTCTGATTGTCGGGGATCGAGTCGTAGGCGGCGACCTTGTACGGTGCGAGCAGATTCTGCGCCGCCGCGTTCCGCGCGAACGCGTCGCCCACGTCGATCACGTCGGGGGCTGTCGGCCCGCTTCCCCTCTTCCTCAGGGCATCGATCTCGTCCTCGCTGTGGCCCAGCGGATCCTCGACACTGACCTTGATCCCGTACTTCTTCTCGAAGCCGTCGATCAGGCCGCCGTAGTTGGCCCAGTCACGTGGCAGCGCGATCGTTCTGAGTGTGCCCTCCTGTTTCGCTGCTGCGATCAGCGCGCGCATGCCGCCCACGTTCTCGGCGGAGGTGGCCACCGATGGCTTCACGAGTCCGGCGGTCGGTGTGTTCTCGCAGGCGCTCAGGCCCAGTGCCACGAGAGCGAAGCAGCCGAGGGCGGCCGCTGCTCGGGCACGGGGTGTGGTCACAACTGCTCCAGGGCGTGGGGATGGGGTTGTCACCGAGGGAGGTCTGCTACCTACAGGGTGCCTCGGGCCGCCGGAGGAATGCCCGGTGCAGTCGTGGTCGGCCGTGGAGTTCCGGAACTTTTACAGGCAAAGGGCCCACTGCGCCGCGAAGTGGTCATCGAGGCCAGGGTACCCGGCCGCCTCGATGGCGGAATCCCGCTCGGGAAGCCTGCGATCAGCGCGCTTCCCCGGCGGGACGCCGCCTCTGTACGCCCTCGGCGCCCACTCGCGCCCGTGTCGGCACGCGGCGTGCGCGACCGTAGACGGACTCAAACGCCCTCCTCACAGTGCCGTGTCGTCCCATTGGCCGAGCAGGACGTCGTCGAGTCCTTCCGCCTCCGTCGTGGCGCTGTCGTGGAGAGACCGTTCGGCCCAGATGACTTTGCCGGTGGGCGTGTAGCGGGTCCCCCAGCGTTCGGCGAACCGGGCGACGAGGAACAGTCCGCGGCCGCCTTCATCGGTGGCTTTCGCCCGGCGCAGCCGGGGCGAGGTGCTGCTGCCGTCGGAGACCTCGAAGATCAGTGTGCTTGCGGCGGGTCCGCTGATCGGCTCCGTGCGCAGCAGCCGGACGGTGATGGGCTCGGCGCCGTAGCGGATGGCGTTGGTGATCAGCTCGCTGAGGATGAGTTCGGCGGCGAAGGCGACGTGCTCCAGACCCCACTCCGTCAGCCGGCGGGCGCAGGCGGTGCGCACGGGGCCCACCGCCGCCGGGTCACGGGGTACGTCCCACTCGGCGACCTGCGCTGGTCCGAGTCGGCACGTGCGGGCAACCAGCAGCGCGATGTCATCGCTGGGCCGGTCGGACAGCATGGCTGCCATCACCGTCTCGCAGGTGGCCTCCGGCGTGCGATCGGGCCCGGTCAGGGCATCGCGCAGGGCCTCCAGGCCGGCGTCGAGGTCCCGGGTCCGGTCCTCGATCAGTCCGTCGGTGTAGAGCACCAGCCGGGAACCCTCGGGCACGGTCAGCTCGGCGGTCTCGACAGGCAGGCCGGCGCCGAGCCCCAGTGGCGGGGAGACGGGCAGCTGGGGGAAGTCGACGGTCCCGTCGGGCCGGACCACCGCCGGTCCCGGATGGCCGGCGGTGGCGAGGACCAGCCGCCCGGAGGTGGGGTCGTAGATGGCGTACTGGCAGGTCGCCCCGGTGATCGTCCCCTGTCCCTCGTCCGCGGCGACTTCCTCGGAGTCGATCTGGGTCACCAGCTCGTCCAGCCGGCTCAGCAGTTCCTCCACGGGCATGTCCAGGCTGGCGAAGTTGTGCACGGCGGTGCGCAGCCGGCCCATGGTGGCCGCGGCGTGCAGACCATGGCCGACCACATCGCCCACGACCAGCGCCACCCGGGTACCGGACAGCGGGACGACGTCGAACCAGTCCCCGCCCGCCCCGGCCTGGGCCGGCAGGTAGCGGTAGGCCACCTCGAGGGCGGACTGATCGGGCAGCCCGCGGGGCAGCAGGCTGTGCTGCAGAGTGACGGCCATGGTGTGTTCGCGGGTGTAGCGGCGGGCGTTGTCGATGCACAGCGCCGCCCGGGCGGCCAGCTCCTCGGCGAAGGACACGTCCTCGTCCTCGAACGACGGGGAGCCTTCCGCGCGCCAGAAGGACACCACGCCCAGCGCCACGCCGCGGGCTCGCAGCGGAACCACGAGCAGGGAGTGGATTCCGTGGTCGAGGATCCGTCGGGCGCGTTCGGGGTGCTGGGCCCGCCAGCCGTCGGAGGTGCTCAGGTCCTCGACCAGGACTGGCCGGCCGTCGGCCATCGCCTTGGAGACGGGGTGGACCGGGACGAACCGGATCAGCTCGCCGGCGGGGTGGAGGAGATCGTCCGCGTCCAGGCCGACGACGGCGCTGCGGCGCAACTCGGTGATCACGGCGGTCGTACCGGGGGACTCCTCGCCGCGCAGGACCGGGTCCAGCAGTTCGACGGTGACGATGTCGGCGAACCGGGGCACCGCCACGTCCGCCAGTTCCTCGGCCGTGCGCTTCACATCCAGCGTGGTGCCGATCCGCAGTCCGGCGTCGTGGAGCAGGTTCAGCCGTTCGCGGGCCGCCTCGGCCCGGCCGGAGAGAGCCCGCAGCTCGGTGGTGTCCCGGAGCGTCACCACGCTGCCGACGGGGCCGTGAGGTGCGGTGAGCCGCTTGTTGACCGCGAGCAGCCGGTCGGCCGCCAGGTACACCTCGTCGGTGGCGGGGCGCTCGGAGGCCAGCAGCCCGGCGAGGTCCTCATCCAGGCCCAGATCGGTGACGTGCCGCCGCTCCGTGTCCGTCGGCAGGTCCAGCAGCCGGCGTGCCTCGTCGTTGGCCAGCAGCAGCCGGCTGTCACCGCCGACGATCAGCACCCCTTCGCGCACGGAGTGCAGGACCGCGTCGTGGTGCTCATACATCCGGGTCATCTCGGCCGGCCCCAGGCGATGGGTCTGCCGCCGCAACCGCCGACTCACCAGGCCCGACCCGGCTGCGGCGACGACAAGGGCCGTGGCGGCGCCGCCCAGGAGGACCGGCAGCTGCCGGTCCAGCTTGTGCTGCACCGTCTCGACCGTGACGGGCACGGAGACGATGGCGACGACCGAGCCGTCGGGACCCCTGATGGGGACCGCCGAGATCACGGAGAGCCCCAGTGCCCCCTTGAAGGTGCTCGTGAACGGCTTGCCGGTCGCCGCCGCCGCGTAGGGCCCGATGGTGTGTTTCCCGATCTGACGGGGGTCGCTGTGGGTGAGGGTGATTCCGTTCAGGCCGTACACGATGATGGCGTCGACGCCTGCGGCCTTCCGGGCCGCCTCGGCGTGCGGCTGCAGGATCGCGGTCGGGTTCGCGCTCTTCAGCGCCGTCACGACGCCTGGGGAGTTCGCGAACGTCTGCGCCGTGGTGAGCGTGCGGTGCCGGGCGTCCGCCATGATGTCGCGTCGGGCCTGCACCACGAGCGCCACCAGGCTCGCGGCGACGAGCACCATCACGACCGCCAGCTGCAGAAGGAAGACCTGGCCGGCGAGACTGTGCACGCTCAGCAGCGAGGCCGACCGCCGCTCCGCTCCCCCCTGACGGAGCCGACCGGGCCGATGAGACTTCATGGGCGCATCGGAGACATCATGCCCGGATCGACCTGAAACTCCACGCATATTCCCTTTTTATCGTTTTTTATCTTTTCTGGTTGGTCGACCGCGAAGCGACCGGGACGGGCCCGTCCCGGTCAGTGGCCGGGCAGGCGGCCGGTTCGCTCCGCTCGGCGCCTGGACCGCGCCGGGCACTGCGGACAGGAGAAGAAGGCCTGGCGGTACGGAGGTGCGGTCCGTGCGCCCACGGTTGATGCGGTCCGGTTCATGCCACACCACATCTTCCGCGTAGTTCTCGGCGATGACCGCGGCCCGACGATCCGAGTCGGGTTCGTTGAACACCTCGAGAAGGTTGACTCGCATCAGATCGGCGGGGGATCGGGTCATGGTGAGTCCGTTCGTGTGGGCCGGTCGGTCGCTGTAGCGGAGGTCCACCGGTCCGCGCGGCCGAGTGGGTCAGGTCGCGACGAGCGGGGCCGTCCGTAGCGGGGCGAGGGCCGAGGCCCAGGCGATGACCTGGTCGAGCATGGTGTTCAGCGTGCGCAGGCTGTGGTCGCTGGGTTTGAAGACGCTGAAGCCCTCGAAGTCGGTGAACGGGGAGAGCGTGACTTGTTGGCGTACGTCGGCCATCTGGAGCTCGGCGGCGACCAGGCGCATTTGTTCGGCGGAACGTGCGCCACCTGCGGCGCCGTAGGAGACCAGGCCGAGGGCCTTGTTGTTCCACTCGGCGTAGAGGTAGTCCAGGGCGTTCTTCAGAACGCCGGGGACGCCGTGGTTGTACTCGGGGGTGACAATGACGAATCCGTCGTACGCGGCGATGGTCTCGGCCCAGCGCCGGGTGTGCTCGTTCTGGTACTGGCCCAGCGAGGGCGGCATCGGTTCATCGAGGTGCGGGAGGGGGTGGTCGCGCAGATCGAGCAGCTCGAAGCCGGCGTCGGTCCGGCGCGAGGCGTGGTCGTGGACCCAGCACGCCACCTGATCTCCGACGCGGTTGGGCCGGGTGCTGCCGAGGATGATGCCGATGGTGGGCAGGGTGTGCCTGCTTCTTCGCGGTGCCTTGCGTCTGCGGGACACGCGCTGCCCGGAAGGCCGGTGATCGGGCGGGCGCGGTGCCCAGCAGCATGGTGCGGGGATCGACCGGAGCGGTTCGGTCAGCTCGTCACGGGGGCCGACGCCGTGACGACGGAGGCGAAGTCGGGCTGCACACCGAGCTGGGCGAGCATGACGCTGAGACCGACGTAGCAGTTGAACTCCTTGATCCTGCCGTTCTCGATGTACCAGAAGTCGGCGGTGGGGATGTTCAGCTCGGCGCCGGTCGGCCGGATGGTGCCGGCGGGTGTCTCGAACGGCCGGGTGAAGGTGCCCTGGATCGTCAGCTCGACGGAGACGACGTTGCCCATGACATGAAACCGGTGCAGCTCGCGGTGCACATCGGGCGCGAGCGCTCCCATGAAGGCGACCGGGGCGCCACGGTGCTCACCGCGGTGGCTCTCGCCGGCGACGCCGTTGTTGAAGACGCCGTCCTCGGCGAACAGGTTCACGAAGCCCTGCACGTCCAGGACGCTGCCCTCGGCCGCTCGGTACGCCGCCCGGACCACAGTCTCGGCGTCGGTGCTCATGGTGCCCTCCCATACGAGAGAATCCATTCAAACCCTTGATTGAAATCATGGGAGGGCTTCGGCCGTCTTGTCAAGCAAGCGATTGAATTCATCGTGGGGCTGGGCCGGCGCGGCCCATTCGGCGGTATGCAGACGCTTACCGGGCTCCCCGGAACGCCCCGGCCACCACGGGGATGAGCATCCGCTCCACCCGCTCGGCGGGCTCGGCGCCCAGCTCGGCCCCTATGGGTGCCAGCGCGAGCCAGTTCAGCATCCCGGCCGTACAGCGGACACGGAAGACGAGCTCCCGCTCGTCGGCCTCGGGAAGGTTCACCGCCAGTACCCGCACCGCCTGCCGTCGGGCCTGCTCGAACTTCCCGGCCAGCCTCTCCCACCCTTCGGGCGGATCGATCCCCACCCGCGCCACGGTCCGCATCACGGCCAGATCCCGCCCCCCGGCCGCGAGTGCGCTCACCATCGGCCGTGCGAATGCCTCGGCCAACTCGCTCAGCGTCGCGCTCCCCGCCAGAGCGTCGAGCTCCTGAATCTGCGCGTCCAGGTATCGCTCCAGCGCGTGCTCGATCGCCACGTCGCACAGTGCCTTCAGTGATCCGAAGTGGTAACTCACCGCGGCGACGTTGGCTCCGGCGTTCTGGGTGATCTCGCGGAGGGTCACCCCCTCCTGCCCCCGTTGTGCGAGCAGCTCGAGAGCAGCCGCCAGCAGGTCGTCGCGCGTTCGCCGGCCGGCCTCGCGGCGAAGGTCCGTTTTTTCTGGCCTCACGATTGAACTCAAGCGACTGCTTGACTTCGTTGTCAAGCGGTCGCCTGAAGTGGACTTCCGGCTCTCAGTGCGACGTCGGGTCATCGTCCGCCTCAGGATGGGCTCTCCTTGCCGGCGACCCGCCGGTGGAGTCGCGCCGGCGAGCGGCGAGGCCGGGGCAGGCGTTGATGTCAGCGCATCCGTCACGGGGCCGCGCTGCGTCAGGCTCGCGCCAGCGGTCCTGAGGTGGGCGTGGAGGTGTTGCGTGCCAGTGTCATGGCCCTACGACCTCGGGCCCGCGACTCCAGGGCAAGGGCATTCACCCCGCTGCCGGCACACGCGCGACCGGGGCCGCGCGGCGAGCGACGACCTCTTGACGGGCATCCTTGGGAGGGCGTGCATTTCGGCTCGGCACGGGGAAGTCGGGATCGGCTCGAGTACCGTCCGCTGGCCTCGGAGGTGGTGGTCGAGTGCCGGTCGAACCCGGATCGGAGAGGTGCGGTCGGCTTCGCGGTTCGCAATCGGGTTCTCGTGGCCGGTCGTGGAGGCGGGGATCCCGACGGCCGCGTGGACATTCTGGGTGTCCAGCACCACCAGGGTCGGCTCCTCCCATCGGGGGCGCGTTCACGGACCTGGCAGCGGAGCAGTTCATGAACGACCCTGTCGGTTCCGTCGTCCCGCCAGGCGGCAAAGGAGTAGTACATCGCGCTCTTCTGCGGCAGGTCGTGCGGAGGTAGGCCCACGGGCAGCCGGTCCGCCCCTGGTAGAGCATCGCGTTCACGATCTCCCGCATGTCGCAGGCGCCCTGATGACCACTGACCGAGCGGTACCGGAGCTTCCACGCGGTGATCACCGGCTCGATCAACGACCACTGCTCGTCCGATAAGTCGCGGGGACACGGCTTGCGTTCACTCACCCCGCCAACCCCAGCAGACCCCGCACCGCGAACCCGCGAATTCCGCCCCCACCCCACACCATCAGGCGAAGAAAGAACGACTCAACCCTCGAACTGCTCCCGCAGATGCTCCGGATACGGGCCGCTCCTACCCATCGGCAGGAGCGGCACGATCAACTCTCAGTCATCGTCCGTCAGTTCCGTACGCGCCATACTGGGTCTCCACCAGCCAAGGACAACCACCGGAGAGGCGTCCCACGTCTTGATCACGACTTGAGACGGGGCCTAGGACCTCGACTGGTTCGGGCGGGGCGGCGTGCGGGCCAGGGGCAGGAGCGCGGCGGATCACGGAAGGGGCCCGGCTGTGCCGGGCCCCCTCTTCTGGTAGAGACGAGATGTGAACCTTCGGGCTCAGGGACGGAGTGCCCGCATCACGCCGGGTCGACCGCCCTCGGCTACCGCGGTCCTGCCGCCTGGCCGATGATGCGCGGATCGACGGGACGGCCGACGAAGACCGGGGCGTCCGACTGGTAGAAGATGTCGATATCGGCCTCCTCGCCGCCGACGATCAGCGTGTCCCAGGCGCCGCTCTCTTGCAGGGTCCGCAGGGTCGACGGAGCGAGGGTGGACAGGTGGCTGCGCAGTTCCGCGTCGTTGGGCATTCCGGGGAGGCGGGGGGCGAGGCGCTCGCGGATCGCGCGCATGCGGTCCAGCAGGTTCTCCAGATCGGACCGCTCGACGTCGGGTTCGGCGACGACCCGATCCGCTTCCATGCTGCCGGCGATGATGTCCTTGATGGCGCGGGTCACGCCTCGTTCGTCGGTGGTGACCATGGCGTTCCAGGCCCGGCTCTTGTGCCGGTACTGGAGCATGGACATCGCCGCCTCGTGCCGGATGAAGTCGGCGTCGCGAAGCGGGCGGCCCCGCCAGACCCGGCTGAGGGAGCGGGAGAGCGAAACGGCCGAGGCGAGACCGCTGTTGAGGCCGCGTCCGGGCCAGAAGTGGATGGCGTTGGCCGCGTCGCCCAGCAGGAAGCCGTACGTTCCGGGGCTTGTGCCGGTGGGGCGGGTGAGCTGGGCCGTGAACCGGGGACGCTGCACCATGTCCAGCCGGAACGAGGTGACGGCGCTGAGATCGTCCTCGGCGACGCCGAACAGCCTCAGGCCCTCCTCGATCCGCTTCCACAGCGACGAGCTGCGCAGCAGGGCGGGCAGGAACAGGGTCCCATGGGTCGAGCAGACGAACTCGTTGTCCTCGTGGCGGCTCATCAGGCAGGGCCGAGCCGCGATGCACTCCTCGAAGACCTGCCGGACCGGGTCGATGCCGATCACGTTGCGCGCCTCCTCCCGGGTCAGCCTCATGTTGAGGAACCCCTCGCCACGCAGCGAGTTGAGCAGGAACCGGTTTTGCGCCACGGTCAGCAGGACGCTCATGGGATCCGTGAGCTGGGACTTGACCCGCAGCCCCAGCACCAGGTCCTGAAGGTGCTCCCCGTCGAGGGAGTAGATCGAGGAGTCGGCCGCGCCGAAACGGTCCCCGAAGTGCTCCCGGGTGCGCGACCGCCCGCCCTCGCTGATGACGAGGACGTGTTCCTGGGAGAGCCGGTGCTGCTGCTCCGACGGATCGAATCGCTTCGGCACCAGATGGATCGCGGACTTGGTGTTGGCCAGTTCCAGCAGCTTGTCCTCGATGTATGCGATCCGGATGTTGCGGGGCGGGCGGCCGTCCACGGAGTCCGGTCCCAGGGGCCACATCTCGGAGTATCCGCCCGCGTCGAACAGGGCCGACTGCATCTCCTCGGTGAGCGCGAGGTACTGGCGGCTCTGGACGGTGACGACCTGCTGGCGGCGGACGTTGCCCTGGGTCTCGTCCTGCCAGACCACGGTGGAGCCGTTCTTGGTCCATCGACCGTCGTAGACGGTGATGGACGCCCTTCCCGGCAGGGCGCTCTCCAGCAACAGGGCGAAGGCAAGGCCGACCGGGCCTCCTCCGGTCACCGTGACCCGCAGGGTGCCCGGGTTCGCCGAGGCGTCGGCGCGGGGCAGGTCGAGCTGGGAGAGGTCGATGACCGTCTCCAGGGCCTCCTGCGTCTCGAACAGGAAGGTCTCGTCGCCGATGCGTATGGAGTCGCCGGGCGCGAGCACATGGCGGGTGACGCGCCGGTCGTTCACGAAGGTTCCGTTCTTGCTGCGGTCGTAGAGGACGAACATGCCGTCCTCCGCCACGATCTCGGTGTGCAGGCGGGAGGCGCTGACGCTGACGATGACTACGTCGTTGTCGCTCTTGCGTCCGAATCGCAGCGGAGCGCTGCCCAGAACCACGCTCTGACCGGCGAAGGGACCCGTGCGTCCCACGATGACCGACGACACAGAAACTCCTTGCGAAAGTCCCGGGTGCGGCCGGATCAACCGCACCCTGCGGTTGATCCGCTACGGGTGTGGGAGCCGTAGGGCACTCCCACAGAACTCCGGTCCAGCAGGGCTCACTTGACCGGCGATGTCCGAGTCGGTCCGGCAGTGGTCCGACTCGTACTGGTTTAAGTATGGCGGATGCACGGTGCCGAATCAGCTGCGCGGCGCCGGCCTTGATACCCGTTGACTAGCCGCCCGTAGTCGAGATGCATGTCACCGAGAACGGCACCGGGTTGGACACCGCCTCGAACGGTGAGCGGATCTCCACAGCCATCTGGCTGCGGAGCGTTCCGCTCCGCGCGTACGTCGACAGCCGCACCGTCTCCTGATGGGTGTGGGGGCCGCCTTCCGGGAACGCCAGCGTCCGCCACTGCCGGTCGATCACGGATCCGTTCGTCGAGACCCACCGGTACGAGAACTGGAAGGGCAACTCGGACACCGTGAAGGTCGCGGTGAATCGGGGAGCCTGCGAGTCCTGTGGGGGACAGTCTCCGACGTACGTGGTCGCACCCCCCGTCACGGCAACCGAAACGGGTTGCTCGGCGGTGCGGCTCGGTCCGCTGCTCGCCGCACCGGAGGCGGCGGCCTGCGCCCGCCCCGTGGGCGAGCCGGTGCCCGCGCGGCCCTCACCGTCGCCGCCGAGGGCATAGCCCAGTCCGCCGACGAGCAGCGCGAGCACGACTGCTCCCGCCCCTGTCAGGTACCCGATGCGCCGACTCCGCCGCCCGGGGCCATGGCCTGACGCGTCGGCGCCCTCGGGCCCGAGCACCGCCGACGCGGCGAGCACCGCGGAAGCGGCCGTGGGGACGGGCCCCGATGCTGCCGGGCCGGTCGATACGGTGGGCAACTCGGCGATGCCCTCGGCCGAGGAGGCCTCCGGCGCGGTACCTGGCGGGGAGGGAGAAGGGGCGACGACGGGGCTGTCGACGACGGGCGGGGAGGCAGCGTCGACGGGCGAGCGGCGCGCCGGGGCGGCCCTCTCGGCGGTGGTCGCCGGTACGGCACCGGGAAGCGAGGGCTGCACCGGGGCGGTGGGCGCGTCGAGGTCTGCCGCGACCGTGAGCAGGTCGACCGTGGCGGTGGGCGTGTCTGCTGTGGGTACGTCGACCGTAGCCGTGGATGTGTCGGCCCTGGCCGTCGTCTTTGTCTCCTGCGCGGTGGGGCCGGAGGCGGTGTTCGCCAACGCGCCCGAAGCCGCAGGTCCCTTTGCTGTGGGAACGTCGACTGTCGCCGCCATGCCCCCGGCGTCCATGGCGTCTTCCGGGACAGGGACAGGCGATGACGCCGAGACGGCCGGTGTCCCGGCCGCGGCAGGTGCGCTCCCCCCGAGCGGGGACTCGACGGTGGGCAGCTCTTCGGTGGCCGCTGCGGGGAGCGGGGCGGAGAGCGCGGCCGTGCCGGCGCCGGAGGCGCCCTCGGCACCAGCCAGAAGCAGCTCCTGCTCAGCCTGTTCGGCCGGCATCCGGTCGTTTGGGTCCTTGCGCATCAGGCCTTCGATGACGGACGCGAGGGGTCCGGCCCGATGCGGCGGCGGCAACTCGTCGTCGACGACGGCGCGCAGAGTGGCCAGGGCGGTGGTCCGGCGGAAGGGCGAACGGCCCTGGACAGCCGCGTAGAGCAGCGCTCCGAGGGACCACAGGTCCGACGCGGGGCCCGGGGTCTGCCCCAGGGCCCGCTCCGGCGCCAGGTACTCGGGAGAGCCGACGACCTCGCCGGTCATCGTCAGCGCGGAATCCCCCTCCACGGTGGCGATGCCGAAGTCGGTGAGCACCACCCTGCCGTCGTCGGCGAGCAGGACGTTGGCGGGTTTCACATCGCGGTGCAGCACTCCGGCGCCATGCGCCGCGCGCAGCGCGGCCAGCACCTCGGCACCAATGCGCGCGGCCTCCCGCGGCATGAGGGCACCCTGGGAGCCGATGACATCGGCCAGTGACCGGCCGCGGACGAACTCCATGATGATCCAGGGCCGGCCGCCGTCGGTGGCGACGTCGTGGACCGTCACGACACCGCGAGCACTGATGCGCGCCGCCGCCCAGGCCTCCCGCTCCAAGCGGGTGTACATCCGCTCGACCCGCTCTACGGCCAGTCCGGCGGGCGCGCGTACCTCTTTGACGGCGACCTCTCGGTGCAGTGCCTCATCGCGTGCACGCCACACGGTGCCCATACCGCCCTCGCCGAGAACGGACAGCAAGCGGTAACGGCCGGCGACCAGCCGTTCGGGATCCGCGTCCGGCGACGCCGTGTTCTGTTGTGGCATGAGGGCTGCACTCCCTGTCCTTTGCGAACGGCCGAGGAGTGGCGACGCCCCCCGTCCGGTCCATGGCCTGCCGGGGCGGGGGCCTTTCGGTTCGGCCACGGCCGGACGTCCCGCCAGACTTCACCCACCGCCCCGGAGTACGGTGCGGAAGGACCGGCGACGCGCCGCCGGACACGAAGGACACAGCCCCCGGACAGTATGATAAAACCCCGACATTCGTGAAGTCGGACCTGGGGAAGGGTTCGTCTACCGCTCGGCGTGGGAAAGTTGCGACGAGATAGCCGAAGTCATGCAGTGCCCACGGATTTGAGATGATGTCAGTCGGGCTTTTTGATCGCCGAATGAGCTGTTGGCGAAAAGGCCGTACGTTTCGCCCCGTTGCCCTCCCCGCAGCAGATCGCGCCGACCGCCGCGACACCGAGCCCACCCAGGGCAACAGCGCCGAACCCGGCCTGGGCGAGGCCGGCCCGACGCGCGTGAAGGGTAGCCCGTGGCGTTGGAGAACGCCTGTCCGGCCTCGGGACGGGCTGGGTACCGCCAGGCGAGGTCACACTCAAGGTGACCCGCGCACAGACGGGAACAATGTTGAGCACGAACTACGCCGCCGTGAGGCCGACCAGCAACAGCAACAGCAACAGCAACAGCAACAGCAACAGCAACAGCACGGCGGTTCCCGCGGCGATGCACCCGTAGTCCAGCAACCACCGTTCGCGGGTGTGTACGACGGTGGTGCCCGGGTCGGCCGACCGGCGAACCCGGTCGGGATGATCGGCCGGTTTTCCTACACGTGCCCGAGGCAATCGCACGACATGGCGGGCGAGTTGAAGTGCGCGGGCTCGGGAGCCAGCAACAACGACAACAGGGCCTCTGGGAACCGCTCGGAGTGGGGTCGCACCCCCGAGCTACCAGGAGGCCCTGCCTTCAGGTGCGCACGACTGGAAGATCACCCGACCAGGAACCCTGTTCGACTTGCACAATCCATGGCCCGTTGAGAGAGGAGCTCCTAGATGTCGGCAGTCGGTGTGGCGTCCACCTTGGTCACCTGGGTGTTGATGGAGTAGACGGCAGGTTTGCCGTCAGCGGAGATGATTCCGATCTCCGTCTGTGCGTAGTGGCGGACGACCTTGTACATACGCGCGTCCGGGTTGCGCTTGACGAACGGCTTGTCCGAGTCGCCGAGGTTGATGTAGGACTGCAGGTCCTTGGCGAGGAAGGTCTCATCGACGGCGCTGTCGGACAACACAAGCGCGCCACCGTCAGCGGTCTTCGCGGCGAAGACGTCCCCGGCGCGGGGGGCGGTCTTCTTGAAGTCGACCCAGGCGTGCTCGCCCAGGTTATCGGCTCGCTCGGTGTACCAGGACCTGCCGACGCGTCGGGCTGAGGTGTCGGCGAGCGGGGTGTCGCGGCCGCCTGTCACCCACAGGTCGGTGACCAGTTCCGGCAACTGCGAGGGGGCCGTCCTTCCGATCTTGGCGTCGGGGTCGGCGACCTTCATCAGCCCGGCTTTGTCGAGGGCGATGTGCGGCACCTTGGCCAACTCAGACCCTTCGAAGTCGCGGGCAACGACCATCCGCCAGCCGTCGCCGGAGCGCTTGAAGACGAGGTACCTGATGTCCTTTGGCCACAGCTTTCCCGGCTTGCCATGGGTGAGTTGCGCGCCTTGGGTGCGCACCAGGAACCAGTCGGCCTTCGAGGAAGCGGGCGGGATGTAGAAGGTGCGGTTGACGTACACGAACGGAGCGAGATTGTCCGCAACGTCGCTCTTCTTGAGGGCTGGGATCTGCGTGAAGTACGCCTGGTCCATCGCAAGGACAGCGCCGCCTTCCGCCCTCGCCATGAGCGAGGGGGAACGCTGGGCGTTGGCCTCGTTGTTGGCCTTCTGGTAGGCGTCCACCGCCTTGTTCGCCTCGGCCTTGGTGAGCAACGGTTTCTCGGCCGGCGCGGCGTCCGCGCGCCCGGGAACTCCGTCGGCGGTGGAACATCCGGTCAAGGAAGCCGCGGCTGAAAATACGGCCGCGGCGAACACGCCGATGCGCGTGGCACGGGCTATGTGGGCAGAGCGGGCCGAGTGAGCCATAGCAAGGTATCCCCGTTTCTCGAGTACTCTCGGCGACCGCCCTGCGCAGCGCGCACAAGACGATCGCCGTGCCACGGTATCGACCCCGCTCACCCAGGCGGCAACTCCCGCCCCGCTCCGGAACCGGACCGTGACCTTCCGAACCGGGGACGGCAACAGGCCTTTGGTGGCCACAGCGCTCGCCTGGTTGCTGCAGCGCTCGCCGAACCTGCTGATCATTCCCGGCACGTCCTCAGCGGGGCACCTGCACCGAACCATTGCCCGGGCCGCCGTCGAACTGCCCGCCAACGCACTTGCCGAACTGCATACCATCGGCGACGGGAGAGTAGTCGACTGTCCCGCAACCCTGTGGCTGACCGGGAGTGATCGCCCGACACGGGGATCACGAAACTATGGAAAATCTCGTGCTGGATGGGGGACGCGGAGCTGCCGCCCTGTCTGACTGCGGGACCTTCGGCAGGCACCAGGGATGCTCACTCCCCGTAGCGAACTCTGTCGCACCAGCGCTGCGGCCGGCTGCGCACCAGGGCCAGATCACCGCAATGGACGACAACCTGTGGTGCGCCCCCCAACTACCTCCAGCGCGTACCCTTTGCGCTGTCCAGCTAGCTGGAGATCCTCAACGCGCCTGCTGGGTCGGATCGTGACGGATGCTCTGCGCCCCAGGCAATGCCGAGTCGATTCCTTGCTGCTGCGACAACCGCAACGTTTTCGGGCCAGGAACCGATCTCGTGCAGCTTCACAGGGCTGTACACCTCGCCAACCGACCCGGGCGAGTGCAAGTTGGGTGTCACGTAATGATCTTTGAGGGTGGACATGCCCGGCAGCCGTGAGCTGAGGGCACACACTGTTCAGCACGAACGACAGCGCGCCGCGTTCAAGCGAGGCGGCCACCGCGTGCCACGCATCCGGCACGAGGCCCCTGCCGGCCTACGAAAGCCCTCATGGGACCGCGGCTACTCGCACTGACCGCCCTGCTGAGCTGCCCCCGGCAGCCTCGCGGGCATACGGACCGCGAGGCAGCCAGGCGCGCGATCGGTGAATCAGCCTTGGACGACGAACGTCCTGGCCTTACCGGAGCGGCTGGAGCAGGACCGCTTCTCCTTAGCGGTCATCTTCCTGGACTTGACGACCACCGCGTTGCTCTGGCCGTCCGTCCCGTTCGAAGCAGGCCCGGTGACGACGTCGGGGACGAACCAGAAGTAGTGACCCCACTTCCGGTCGTCGTAATGGGTCTGCCATGTGCCCGAGACGGTCTGCATCACCTGTGCACGGGAGATCCAGCCGACTTCACCGGGTTTCACCGTCATGTTGACGGAGCTGGTCTCCGAGTGCGTGCTCGACCAAGTGTGGCTGTAAGTCGCCGTCACGCTGAGGTCGATGATTCCCGCTATCTTGCCGCCGGCGGTCACGGATACGCCCGCCGAGTCCGTGGAGCCGACCGTGTCGGACCAGGTCATCGATTGGGTGGCAGGCGAGGTGCTGCAGTTGTAGAGCGAGTCGGAGACCCGGTGGAAGGCTCCGAGATACGCCTGGCCCAACTGCGGTTCGTTGAAGGTGCACTTCCCTTCCCCCGAGTCGCAGTCGGCTATGAGTTGTGCCCGGGTAGGCTGGTCATCGGCCGAGGCCGGAACTGCTATCGCCGCGACCATGCCCAGGGCAGCCGCCGAGAGCGCCAGCATCCGACCGCCGTAGCGCATCCTGCGGTTGTTCGCCATACATGTGCCTTTCGCTGTACATGAGGGGGGTCGGCGATCGCAGGAAGGACGACTGAAGTTACCGCGATCACCGCCTGTTGCAATCTAGGGGACGCAACAACTGACTTATCTACACCACAAGTTGATGAAATCCCAGCCGTGGGCGACCAGCGCCGCCATCGAGACACGTTTGGCGCCTTGGACGGTGACCCGCACCACTGGGGCGTGGCCCCGGTGGCCCCAGGTGCGGCCCTTGGGCGGCCTCAGGCCCTGACCGGCTTCGTCCCCGAAATAGAGCCAAGCGCCCAAGCCCGGTTCCCTCTGTTTATGACGGGCCACTGCTCGTCCTTCCAGACGGCGATCTTCGTCTCGTCGCGCTCGGCGGCCTTGCGGGAGGGGACCTGCACGCTCCAGCCGATTCGGTGCAGCAGAAGGCCGGCCCGGGCAGGGTGTACTCGACGCCGAACCGGCGTACGATCTCGGCGATCCGGACCAGTGTCCAGCACTGGTCATTCCAGCCGGTCTCGGCTGGTCCGGCATCCAACCCCGTCTCCAGAACACGGAGTTGTCCCGCGTCGAGTTTGCAGCGGACGCCGCCGGGGCCCGTGGATGCCAGCCTGTCGACCGCCTGAAGCCAACGCCCACCGCCAGTGGTTTGCCGACAACCGGGTCACCCTGAACCGTGGAGCCACCTCCCCATCACTGGCCCGGCTTCGATCAGGTCAATGGCGAGTGAGGGTCCGTATTCGCTGTCGCGGGCCGGAGCGGCGGCTTCGTCGAGTGTTTCGAAGCGGGCGAGCGAAGCCACTGGGCCGAAGACTTCGTTGTCGTATGCGGGGATGCCGGGGCCGGCGTCGGCCAGTACGGTCGGCCGGTAGAACAGACCCTGGTAGCTGCCGCCGGTCATGAGTGTGGCGCCGGCCTTCACGCTGTCGGTGACGAGTGCGTGGGTCTTGTCGCGCTGGCGCTCGTCGATGATCGGTCCCAGTGCGACGTCGTCGACGGCCGGGTCGCCGACCGCGCCAGCGTGCCGCACTGAGGCACGCGGAGCCCGGGCGCCCCTTCCGTGTGCCGTTCCTCTGCCTTTCTCCTGGCTTCCTCGGATGTCCCTGCGGAGAAAGGCCAAAAGCCCCAAGGCCCCCGCCCCCGAGCCGGGTCCGGGGTGAATGCCGGGTGCGGCGGGGCCGAAACCGCCCTCCGCACCAGCTGGCACGGGAAGACCGATACCTGACGGAGGCCGAAGGTCCACCGCCGACGCACCCGGAGACTCATCCCCGACGGGAGTGCCACGACCTAGGAGAACGGCTGTCACGCTGTCTCCCAGTGCCGCATCAGGCAACGTTCGCCCTGTTGACCACCTCACGTAGGCGTTCGCCGGCTGCATGCTTGTTCCGCCAGACGCCCGACCGCCGATCTGCACTGTCGCAGTAGATCCGGCATCTACTGCGGCAGTAGCCGCGATGCTCACAGTCACTCAACGCAGCCCTTGGTAGCCCCCCGGGAAGACCGCTCCGGTGGTGCCGGTGAGCTGGAAGGTGCCCGGATGACGGAGAAATCAACGGAAAGAGCGCAAGAGATCAAACCGAACGCACGCTATCCACGCCCCTTCGTGCCACCAACTCCCGTGCAAATAGGGAATACTTCACGGGAAGCAACCTGCTCGAGCTCATCAGGGCGGCCGCGGGGCCAAACCGGTCGACGGGGCACACGACTCGCCCATACCGGTGAGAGCGCGACATTGACGTATGGCACTGGGTCTGTAGTCGATGTGCAGTGCGCCAAACCGATTCACATGGCCGTAGGGCCACTCAAGTTACTACCCCGGCTTCCCCCCTGCCACGGTCGCCCCCGGCTGCCGCAGCTTTCGCCCATTCATTGACGCCGATCGTTTGCCTATACCGAGATGTCATGGTCCCAGCGGTAGTCAATGTCCTGTGAGTGACTCGTTGTCACATGGTCGGCGTCGCCGCCGCGTCTGCTGCGAATGGAACGACTGCAAGACGACCGTTAGGAATGGGACGATGTGCGTGAGTGGTCACCCACGAAGGCTCCGGACAGCCGCCGACGACGGCAAGGGTCGCCGCGTCCAGCATGAGCTACGACGGGTCAGGCATGACAGAAGAGAGTTGCTGACGGACGCGATCGCGTGGACGGTCCTATTGCTGTCCGTGGCATGCTTTCTCTACATCATCACGGCACTGCAGACCACGGGTCCGACCGAACCCCTCCCCACCCCCGGTGGCGCGGTCCCAGGTTTCCCCGGGGTGTTGGACACTGCATCCTCACCCGCTCCCCGGCGCGGACCACCACGCCTTCGCCCAGCGCGGTTGGGTGTGAGGTCCTGTCGGGTGCGGCGTGAGCAGTGCCGTCGGCAGCCGTCAAGATGAGGGCGTGAGCCGGGCACACTAGTGCCGCATCAGGCAACGTTCGCCTCGTAGTTGGGGACGTGGATCCGTCGTTGTCCGCCAGAATCAGCGGATGCCGAGCATCGGAACGATCGTGATGGGGGCCGCTGATGTGTGGCGGGCTGCAGAGTACTGGAGTCGGGCACTGGGCTACGTCCCTCGCGATGGTGAGGTGAAGGACGACTGGGCGGTACTGGAGCCGGCCGACGGCGCCGGTGTCGCACGGGCCCTCGACCTCAGTACGACACCCGTGCAGGAACACCCGAGAATCCACCTCGACCTCTATGCCGACGACGCCGCCGATCAGGAAGCCGAAGTGGCGCGACTGATTCCCCTGGGCGCCGAACGCGTCGACTGGGACTCTTATCCGGACGACGCCGACTTCGTCGTGCTCCGATCCCGAGACGGCGACGAGCGCCGTAGACCGGCGAGTCTGCTTGTCCACGGCGCTTTGGAAACCAGGATTCCCAACCACCGGGCCGAACCAGTGCTCGACCGAGCTGCCAGGCCAAGAAGGCCATGGAAGTCCTGCTCCCGCGCAAGTCTGACGATCACCCGAGCAGTCTGGCAGACGTGGCGAACGTTGCCTGATGCGGCACTGGGGTCCGTCCTCAAACGGATCTTGCCGAGAGCAGGAACGATTTCGAGCAGTTCGTGGATACCGCGCGCGTCCGCGAAGCAATGAACCCCTGCCGCTTCCGACCAGTTGTCCCATTCCACGCGACGCACAGGGCCGTCACCCCCTGCAACGCCCGCGAGCCTGCGCAGCAGCCTGATTCACGGGCGATGCGGTCCGCGGCTACTTGACGTGCACGTAGTCGCCGGCCGCCGTCGAGGCGGCGGTGGTGGTGTTGGTGGCGAAGGAGAAGCGGTAGTACCCGTCGGCCGTGGCGGTGGTGGTGGTCTTGAGCGTGCCGCCGGTGCTGCTCGTGACCTTCTTGAGGGTGGTGTAGGTGTTGCTTCCCTTCTTGCGGTACTGGAGCAGCACCGCCTGCCCTGCGTAGCCGGCGTACGTGCCGTCGTTCCAGTCGGCACGCTTCAGGCTTCCTGTGACCGTGATGGTCTTGCCCTTCTTCACCGGCTCCGGGGTGGCGTCGGCGGTCAGCTGGGATGCCTTCTTGATCCTGGTGGTGGCAACGTCGTCGTTGTAACTGGCGTTGGCGTAGAGGTCGTACCCGCCGAGGAACAGCTTCCAGGTCCCTGCGACACCGTTGTTCTTCAGGTCGGACGCGGCGTTGATGTGGAAGACGGCCTTGCAGGCGTAGACGCCGGTCCGGGTCGTCGACTCGGTGCAGGTGGGGTCGTCGTCGGTGCCCAGGGATCCGGTGATGGTGTCTGTGCTTGAGCTGTCCGTGCCCTGCCAGAGGAAGGCTTCCGTGAGGGCGACCCCGCTCGAACTGGTGGCCGTGTACGTCACGGTGACGGATTTCTTGGTGGTGGTGCCCAGAACGATGTCCTTGCCGCCGTTGATGACGGCCTTGGAGAAGCTGATGTTGCCCAGCGAGGTGCTGGGGTGGACGTCGTGGGCGGCGAAGGAGCCGAGCCTCGCCGCCGCATCCGGACGCTCCGCCGCCTGGGCGGCTGCCGGAACGCAGAGCGCGAACAGGGCGATGGCGCCGGGAAGGGCTACCGACATGGCACGTATACGCATGTGAATCCCCGTGAGGTCGAAAGTAACCCGCCGGAGGTCTCCGAGCAGGCGCACTGCGCGTGTGCGGCGCACAGGTTTCATGCGCACGGTACGCCGCACGGCCCGAGGCTCCGCATCCGTGAAATTACGCAGTTCACCACGGGCGTCTATGGCAACGCCCGGATCTATCGTGCTCCTGTCCCCACCCGCAACCGACCCATGGCCGGCGGGCAAGCCGACCCGCGTCTGTCCCGGCCTGGCAACGCAGGCGGCATCCTTGCGATCGAAGACAACCGCTGGCACGTCAGCCTGATGGGCGCTCCCGGCGGATACACCCTGCGCCCCCTCCTGGGCCACGCCGAACCGCTCACCGACGTCAGCCTCACCCACAGCACCGCCAACCGGCGCTACCACTACGAACGGCTCAGCCATTGGCCCGAGGGCCTTATGGCAGTGGGCGACTCGGCCGCGGTCTTCAACCCCGTGTATGCGCAAGGCATATCAGTCGCGGCACAAGGAGCCCTCGCGCTACGGGACTTGCTCGCCAAGGGCGTCGTCCCGGGGCTCGCCCGCCGCGCCCAGCGCGCCATCGCCCGCCCCATCGACAACGCGTGGGTCCTTGCCACCGGGCAGGACATCCACTTCTCCGCCACGAAGGGCAAGAGTCCGAACCTCGCCGATCGCCTCCTGCACCGCTATGTCAGCCGCCTGTCCCGCACCGCTACGGTTTCCTTCCACGCAGCCACGGCCCTGACCGACGTACTCGCCCTGCAGGCCCCGCCCATCACGCTCGTCAAACCCAGAGTGCTGCTGACCGCCCTGCTCGGTCCCCTCCGCCCGCCACTGGACCGCCCCCGGTTCACACCAGCCGAGCGCCGCCTTCTGAACAGCCTGGACAGACCTGCAGGTGCTCCTGGAAGAGGTACGCCTTCGTGAGCGCAGCCGATGGACCGCCGGCACAGTATTGCCTGGTAGACGGGCGGGTCTTGGCTCACCCCGCATCCGGACGACGTGACGGGCCGCTCGGCTCGTATGCCTGAGAAGATCTGCTGTTTCCTCCGCCTCGTGAAGCCAGATACAGCAGAATGTCCCTGGGATCAAGAAGGAGGGGCGTCATGGCTACGGGGAAGCCTCAACTGCTGTTTCTGCACGGCATCGGCGGCCTTCGGGACACGGTCTCTGACCGCCGCAGGTGGCTGCAGGCACTTGCCGCAGGAGCGCGGAACGCCCAGATGCCGGATGTGATCTCCGCACTGACACAGGGGTGGCTGGCGGACGTCACCTTCGCCAACTACAGCGATCTGTTCAACCGCCGGGGAACCCAGGGCGGGGCTGCCGGGACACTGGACGAGCAGGAAGTCCCGTTCCTCGCGGAGCTACTTGACTCGATGCTGGAGGAACTCGCCGAACAGTTCCCGCCGCAGACCAGTCCCCACGACGCCCGTGTCATCAGTGACGCACGCTTTCAGCTCGACGCTGTGGTCCAAGGGCGGCAGGCGCAGGGCACCGGAGACATCGGCCGTCGACTGGTCGGCGTCACGACGACCATGCTGCGCCTGCCGGGGCTGCGGCAGGCGGCGCAGTGGATGAATGGCTGGGCGGTGCTGTCCCAGCTCGCTCAGGTCGGCCGCTACCTGGACCGCAGGGCGAAGAAGGCGCAGCTGGGCGCGGCCATCCGGGCGCGGGTGCTTGAGGGGCTAGACCCCACACGGCCTCTCGTGGTGGTCTCGCACAGCCTGGGCACGGTCGTCTCCTACGAAGCACTGCAGGAGTACGAGGGATCGGTGCCCCTCTGGGTGACTCTGGGTTCGCCGCTGGCGCTGGGAGGGGTGGTCCTCGACCGTCTGGTGCCACGCCCGGCGTCCTGCCCGGAGAACGTCGCGTCATGGCTGAACTTCTGGGACCGTGACGACATCGTGGTGGGCCGGCCGCGTCTGGCCGACTGGATCGGCCCGAGCAAGAGCGGTGTCAAGGCCGAGACCAAGCGTGTCGACTCCCCGGGGTTGTGGACGCACACCGCCACCAAGTATCTGGAACACGGGACTGTCGCCCGCCCGGTCATCGAGGCCCTACGGCCGTGAGCACCGACGTAGCGTCGCCGCGCCACGTACTCGTCGTGGGCGCACAGTGCAGGGGAGGCGCAAGACTGGAAGGGCTGGAGGACGCCGCCCGTGCCCTGCACACCGTTCTGGTGGACCCGAAGCTCGGGGGCTGCGTCGACCGCGGTGAGGAGTCCCTGCTGATCGGCACCGGCCTGGGCAGGAGCCGGGTCTACGGCGCCGTGGAGCAGGCCGCTCAACGCGCGCAGCGTGACGGTGGTCCGCTCGTGCTTGCCCTGCTCGGTCACGGCGAGGGCGCTGAGGGCGCTCCCCTGTACCTCGTGACATCGGGCGAGAAGAACTCAGGGGCGCTGTCCAACGTGAACGTCCCTGCCCTGCTCGGCGACGCCCTCAACCACCCTGGTCTCACCGGACTGATCGCCATCGTCGACACCTGCCGCTCCGGTGGCGCGGTGCCGGCCACTCCAGCAGTCACCGCCGGGCAGCAGGAGGGCCATGTGCGGTTCTCTCTCCTGTTCGCGGCGACCGCGAAGGAGCAGGCGTTCGACATGCGGCTGAGCACGGAACTCGCCCGTCTGATCGAGGAGGGTCTGCCCGGCACCGGGGACTTCCTGAAGTTCGACGACGACTTGATGGAGCACCTCCGCGACCGGATCCGCGGCCAGCAGCCGGGGCGGAACGTCTTCGACGGAAGCGGGTATCTCGGCGATGCCCTCTGGTTGGCCCGGAACCGCGCGGCGGCACTCAGCCGCGCTCTCGGATCGATCGCGAGCAAGGCGGTGCGGGATGCCGTCCGGCGCGTCGACGTCAACTTACGTCTGTCCACTGAGGACGAGCTCGCCGCCTGGCTGAGGAAGAACGAGCAGACCGCAGGCCGCGGCTCCTGGGCTGCCGTCCACCGGCTGCGCGAAGTGCTGGCCGAGCTGGCGGCCGGCCGCAAGACGCTGCACGTCGTCAACAAGGTGTTCGGCCCGGACCTGACAGAAGACCGCCTGCGGCTCGTCGGCATGCTGGCGGGTCTTCCTCTGTCCTTCGTGCAGCATGAACCACCGCCGGCCCTCCGGGACGTGGTCGAGCACGCTGCTCATCGCGGGGGTGCCGCAGGGGGCCAGCACCGCGCACTGGCCCGAGTGGTTGCGGCCATGGCCCATGCGACGGGACACGGCGACCGGCTGCCGGCGGATGTCGTCGCCTGGGCGCAGGACCTTGAGCTCACGACCACGGTCAACAGTCACCTGCAAGAGCTGAACCACCAGCCCCATGGTGAGTCGGCTCCACGCCTGGTCTTGGTGCTGGCCGACGACGGAGGCGAGAGAGTGGTCCGCGTGGACGCCTGGTTGCTCTTCGGCCGCGCCGTACTCGACAGGCGACGCATTGTCTGCCGTCCTGGAGGTGAGGGTCTGAAGGCGGCCTTGGCAGAAGCCGTCGCCTGGGCTGCCCCGTGGGCGAACATCGCGGGGAAGCGGTTGCGGCACATCGATGTGGCCGCACCCACCCTCGTCCTGCTGGACTGGTCCCCGGAAGAACAAGTCGTCCGCAAGCAGAAGCTGGGTGCCAACTACACCGTCACCACCCGCTGGGCCGGCCTGCTGACTCCCCCTCCCGACACCACGGTCGACGACATGTTGCAGGTGGGCGAACAATTGCTGGTCGCCCTGGACGACGCCAACTGCTCCGGCCCCAAGTGGCTCCACATCGAAGAGCTGGGGACCGTTGAGGAACTGCAGGAACACCTGAGCAACCACGGCTGCGGACAACAGGTCTGGGCACTGAACTCCCTGCCGGAGGCGGACTGGGACTTCGTGGCGCAAGAACTCCTCGAGCACACACCCGCACTGGTCTGGCCGCGCCAGCAGCTCGCTGGCGACAAGCAGGTGGTCAGGAGGTCTGTCGGGAAGCACTGGCGCACCTTGCCACAGCACATCGCGCACGCCTATCGGCAGCAGCTGACCGGAGCCGGCCAGGACGCAGACAATGACCTCGGTCCACTCGCGGCCGTACGAGCCGCCTGGCACGACAAGGACTGGCAGGCGTTCTGCCGACGACGGGCGAAAGTGGTCGTGAGAGCACCGGACGAGCTGACCTCCAAGGAGCGAGCATGAGCTGGACCCCGTACTACAAGGGCACGGGAGTCCCCCCGAAGAGCGAGGCGGATCTGCCGAAGCTGCCGGCTCCGCCCCCATGGCGCGCCCCTACCCGGCAGCAGGACACCGATGCGCGCACGGACCCCGCAGACACCTATCGCCCGGTCCCCGGACTCGTCGACGCGGTGAACGCCGCCCTGCACCTGCGCCGTCCCCTGTTGCTGACCGGCCGTGCCGGCTCCGGGAAGTCCTCCATCATCCGCCAGATCGCCGCCGAGCTCGGCCTGGGTACGGTGCTCCACTGGCACATCACCTCCCGCAGCACCCTCGCCGACGCCCTGTATCGCTACGACGCTCTCGGCCGCATCCACGCCCACAACCTGCGTACTCTCGCCACCAAGAGGCGGCCGCACGGCGAAGACCACGAGGACGACATCGGCGAGTTCGTCCAGCTGGGCCCCCTGGGGACAGCGCTCCTCCCGGGCGACCGCCCCCGCGCCCTGCTCATCGACGAGATCGACAAGAGTGACCTGGACCTGCCCAGCGACCTCCTCGACGTTCTTGAGCGCGGCGGCTTCGAGATCCCCGAGCTGGCCAGGCACCCGAAGCCCGACATCCGGGTCCGCACCGCCGACAAGGGCGGCAGGCACAGCGTCGAGCACGGCTGGGTGCAGTGCACAGAGTTCCCGGTCATCGTGCTGACCAGCAACGGTGAGCGCGAATTCCCGGCTCCCTTCCTGCGCCGCTGCGTCCGCTTCGACATGCCGCCGCTGTCCCAGGACACACTCACCGACATCATCGAGGCCCACCTCGGCGCTGTCGAGGACAGCGCCACCGACGCCCTCGTACAGACCTTCCTGCAGAAACTGAACACCGGTGAGTACGTCGCCATCGACCAGCTCCTGAACGCTGTTTACCTGCTGCGCGGCAACCAGGCCCCGGACGTCGACCAGTGGCGGAACCTGGAGGACATGCTGTTGCGGGGACTCGGGCGTGGCTGACAACGCCGCCGCCCGGCTGGCGCGGCTCGCTCGGGCAAGCGGGGACATCGACGTGAAGGAGCTCCTCGACGCCGTACTCCTCGCGGCTGCCTGGAACCACGCCGATCAGGTCCCCGGCAGCCTGGATTCCGGTACCGGCGACGACGCGGTGCGGCGCCCGGAGCATGACCGGGTCGGCACGGCCGCTCCCGGGAAAGCCGTCCGTACAGCGGGCGGCGAGGAAGCGGGGGACACCGCCGCGGTCTGGTTGGAGGACCAGGTCGGTGCCCGTGTCGTGCGCGGCAAGCGAGTGAGCGTCGGCCGCGCCACCGCCCTCCCCGGCTCCCTCGACATCGGCCGTGCGCTGCGACCGCTGCGCCGCCCCTGGCCCTCCGGCGTCCACCGCCGCCTCGATGTCGACGCCACCGTCGAGCACTACACCCGTACGGGGATACTCGTCCCCCGACTCACCCCTGCACCAGAGTCATGGCTGGAGGTGGTCGTCGTCCTGGACCGAGGCACCGCCATGGCAGTCTGGGACGAGACGGTGCGCACCTTCACCAAGATGCTTCGCGCCCTCGGTGCCTTCCGTGACGTCCGCGTCTGGCATCTCGACCATCCGCCCGGTGACGACCCCGTTCTGCACGACCACCGCGGCCGGGCCCTCCCCACGCACCCCGACGCCGCCGGGCAGATCCAGCCGGCCCGTCGGCTCCTGCTCGTCGTCTCGGACTGCGCGGCGGCGGCCTGGCGGAAGAACGTACTGTGGCGGATGCTTCACGTATGGGGCCGCACCGCCCCGGTCGCGCTCATCAACCCTCTGCCCAGGCGGCTCTGGCAGCGCTCCGGTCTCGACCTTCCCCGGGTCACCGCGACCGCGACCGTCCCCGCCTCCCCGGGCCGACTCCTCTGCTACAGACGCCCACGACTTCTCCGGGAGGCCCAGGACACGAAACCCTGGCAAGCGCTGCCCGTCCTGCAATTCGATCCCGACCAGATCCTGGCGTGGGCCCGTGCCCTGATGCGCACCGACCCGGCCGGCTGCGATGCCGTCCTCGTCCCCGCCACCGGCCGACCACCGTTGCGTCAACGCCATTCCGACCGGCACATCCTGCCCGACACGGCGCCTACGAACGACCAAGTACGCGCCCGGGCCGAGGCGTTCACCGACGACCGCCAGTCGCCCGCCGTCCGCCTCGCCATCGCGGCCTCGCCGCTTGGCTCCTTCACGCTGCCCGTACTCGGCGTCCTCCGGGACCGCCTGGTCCCGGAGGCCACTCTCGCCGACACCGCCGAGTTCCTCACCGCCGGCCTCCTGACCGTCGCTCACTGGGAATCGGCCGACACGGTCTACCACTTCCGCCCCGCAGCGGCGACCCACCTCACCGATCTGCTCACCCGTGACCAACTCTGGGAGACCCACTTCGCCCTCAGCGACCACCTTGCCGCACACGTTCAAGCCCCCCACGGAATCCCGGTCGTCCTCCACTCTCCGATGGCCCATGAAGCGCTGCCGACAGGTGTCCGGCCGATCGCCTACGCGGCGGCCACCACGGCACGGCTGCTCGGAGTCGAGCCAACGGACCTCCCGCCCGCGACCAGAAGCCGTCCCTCACCTGCTCCACCAGCAGAAATGCTGAGCAATCCACCACGCGCCACGGCCCTCGCCCTTCCCAGAGCTCCGGAGGACAGCCTCCGGGCGGCGGAGCTCTACCGCACCTTGGCGCATCACTTCCGCTTACTGCTTGCGAGGGCCTCGCGCGGCAACGCGGTCCGTCCGAGTTTGCGGGGACAGCACGAGACGCCCCAAGCCTTTGCCAGAGCCGCTCGGATCGTTCGAAAGCTCGGTGAGCCGGAAGGGCACGAGGAGGCCGCTGCGGTCGAGGTGCCGCTGCAGGCGCCGGACTCATTCGAGGAACTGTGGAAACGGCTCGACAACCTCCAGGGCATCCTGGTCACTGCTGACCATAAGGACGTGCTCGCACTCGACAGGGTGGGTATGGACCGGCGGTGGCCTGAGAAGACGTGGAGGGGGCTGAGAGCGCTCGACGCCTACGGGCGAGCGACGAGGGACGGCTTCAAAGGCGGCTTCTACCAGTTCTGCCAATCGGGCAGCCCTCAGGCAGTGCCCCCCAGGTGGCTGGCAGTCTCCGAGTCCAGGACCACGATGCGCCGGCCGGGTGTGCATCGCTCCTTTCCCGTGCCTAAGAACGTGGCGCCCGCGGGGCGGGCAGAGATGCAGATGCACCTGAAGCCCGACTCCGGGGGCGGCATCTCACTGCGTATCTACTTCCTGGACGACACCAAGGGCAGCACCGGCCGCGTGATCGTCGGATACATCGGCCCGCACCTGGCAATCGCGAAGTCTCGACTCGAATCCTCCGCCAGCGATCTCTCATACATTCTGAAGAGCGCCCACAAGCTTGACCTGCCACGCCGTATGAAGTCTGAATTCTCCAGAATCATCCAGGCAAGGATGGACACCGAGAACCACGAGATCACACCGAACGAGGTCTGGGCAGTGTTCCAGGACGAGTATCTGCCCAATCCGGACCATCCGTGGGGTCGTATCCGCCTCAAGGCAGGTCAGGTGACGACGGACGCGGACGGAGTGGACACCCTGACGATCGAGGCCACGGTCGACGGCGAGGACACCATCCTCTCCGGGACCGGCCGGGGCCAGATCTCGGCCCTCTTCGACGCGCTGGAGTCCATCGACATCACCGTGGGCCTCCTGGACTACCAGGAACATTCCATGGATGACGGCGCCTTCGTGCAGAGTGCGTCGTACGTCGAGTGCGCGGTCGGCGACACGGTGGTCTGGGGCATCGGAATCGACGCCAACACCACGCGGGCCTCGCTGAAAGCAGTTGTCTCCGCCGTCAACCGCGCGGTACGCGGGACCGACGACCCCGAACGGTAGTCCTGCGGATCGCCGACAGCAGGCCGCCGACGCTGAAGTGGATGGTCCCGGCAGGGGGAGGGAGTACGGGCTCAGTATGCGTGCTGGGGTCGGGCGTGTCGCAGTCGGCGGTCGAGGACGGTGCCGAGCCACGGTGAGGGCGATGCCCACCAGGGCGAGCGGGATGTTCATCGCGAAGAGCGCCCGCCAGCCGAAGGCGCCAGTCCGCCCAGGGCGGGGCCGACCGCGGCGCTGCCGAGTCCGGCGATGATCAGGGCGCCCAGCGCGGGGCCTCCCGGCCGACGCGCCGGGACTGGCTGCGCACCAGCGCCATCGCCGCTGGGTAGGCGGCAGTGCCGACGCCGAGGACAACCCGGACGGTGATCAGAAGGCCGAGGGTCGGGGCCAGCACGTCAGCCGCGCCCGCCACGGCGACCAGCGCCGGACCCAGGAGGTAGACCCGCCGGGCGCCGGACCGGTCGGCGACCTTCCCCGTGGCGGGCTGGGCGATGGCACTCGCCATGCACAGGCCGGCGACGAGCCAGGCCGTCGTGGCGGCGCCCGCAGAAAAGGTCCGCTCTATGTGCACCAGGACGGTGGCGTTCACCGTCGAGTTGATGGGGTTGAGTATCGAGCCGCTTACCACGGGGGCCACGAACCGGGGGCCGAAACCCCTCTGCTCAAGGCTCTCCGACCGTGCGGTGGTCATCGAGGCACTGGACATCACGTCTTCTTACGTTGCGCCGACGCGGGAGGCATGGGATGACTCCGAGTACTGGGGCTCACGGAGACTGGGGGTCTGCGCTGAGGTGTCACCCTGCGAGCCGCGCCGCAAGGCCCTCCGACTTCACGCCCAGGCTGAACGAATCCCTCCTCGGCGACGACTCCATTCCGCCGGCGCGGCCGGGACCTGCCCGCCGGGACAGGGCCGTCGGCGGGGTGAGGGCTCAGACCCGTGTGCCGCACGCAGCCGCCAAGGTGTCGCCGGGCGCGCGGCGATGGCACGGCGGAGCAGGGTCCCCCAGGGCTGTGGCGCGACCGCCCGCTGCCGAGGCTGATCCGGGGCCGCATGCGCGGGCCGGTGTTCGTCACCCATTGCCGTCCCGGCCCGGGCAAGGCGGTCTCCCCACGCGAAGTCTGCCCGTACGCAGGGCTGACCCGTCTCTCCTACGGGCAGGCCCGCGCGTGGCTGAACCAGCAGACCGCTCTTGCGAATCGGGCAGTTGACTACAGGCTGTGAGACCCGCTGGTTTCTGGACTCCCTGCGTCGCGCCGCATAGAGCTCTCGTCTGCTCACCCCAACCGGCACGGTTGGGTTCCGGTGCTGGTTCCGTGCTGACTCTGGTGCCCGGAATCGTGGAAAACCGCAGGTCCTAGCCCCGATCGGATGAGTCGTCGTACCAGTCGATAGTTGTTCCGATGAGGCTCGCTGCTACAACTTTTCGCATTTCGCGAAGTTTGGAGCGGGGACTGCAGGTGTGGTCATATCGGTCACTTCCGGGCCGGGACGGGGGTTCATTGGGTGTTGCCCAGGCTGGGAATTGCCGCAGCGTTGCCCCATGTGCCCTGAACCCATAATTCGATGCCGACTGATGGTGCTGAAGACTGTGGAGTTCGCCGGGTTGGCGCACTCGTCGGCACCGGTTATCACCTGGGACCACCCGTACCGTACTGGTTGATGGTTCGTCTGGTGCTGTCTGTTCTGAATGTGGTCTGTGACGATTCGCCGATGCCCGGCTTGTTGTCCCCGCAGTTTGATGCTGCGGTTGTGCTCTGCGATCAGGCCGTTGGGAGCCGCCGTGCGGGCGCTGCCGTCCGGGCCAATGCCTAGGGGGAGTGCGCCGCAAGGCTACGGCGTAGTCGTATGGCGTCCGATTTGTGGCTAAGAGCCTGTCGGGTGGCCAGCTGTTTGCGCCGAGCATGGGCCGCTGACGGCCTCGGAGTTGTCGCACTGGCACATACCACGTGATCGGGACCGTCGCCGTGTCTGGAGGGCAGATCGCAACCGTCACGCGTCTCGCATGACCCAGGCACCCCGACACGCTTTCAGAGGAAGACGCGCGCCACCTCCAGCCACTTCTGGGCGTCCTCCCCGGTCGCCGTCATGTTGGTCTCGGACCAGGGGCGACGCCGGGTGACACACAGGCAGAAGTCGACAGCGTCGCCCTGTACCCGTTGCGCGGCGGCCTCGGGGCCCCACAGCCAGGTCCGTCCGTCAGGTGCTGTGAGCTCGACGCGGAAGAGGTCCGCCGGCTCAGGCAGTCCGACGGCGGCGAAGGACAGCGCCCGTCCCAACACCCCCAGCGACGCCACGTGCTGCAGTCGATCCGTCGGGCGGTGTGCCACGCCCACAGCATCGAAGATGTCCTGCCCGTGTGCCCAGGTTTCCATCAGACGAAGGGGCGCCATCAGGGCCGGGGTCACCTTCGACATGTACCAGGGGAATGCGTGGTTCCATGGCGTGTCGCGCAGTGCCGCCGCCAGTTCCGCTCGACCGGCCCGCCACTCGTCCAGAAGTACCGACCGCGGTTTGGCCGCTCCCGCGGCGGCGGCCTTGTCTGCATACCCGCGGCCTTCGGCTTCCGCTCGTCCGAGCTCGGCGCCGAACGCGTCCGGAGTGCGTAAGGCGCTGAGTGCGTTCGCGTCCGCCCACGCGAGGTGGGCTATCTGGTGGGCGACCGTCCAGCCCGGTGCCGGTGTCGGTACGGACCAGTCGTCCACTGCCCTGACCAGGACGTCGAGCTCGTCACCCTCAGCCACCAGCGCGGACAGGACACCGGCGTCGTCTACATCGGGGACGGCGAGGTTGTAGTTCAACATGTGCGCCATGGTGCCACTCCATCCTGACCAGCGGCGGAGACGAAGTGTGCGGGCAAACTCCGATGTCGCCGGAGTCTGGTGGGGCTCCTGGCACCACGGGACCACCGTGCTTCCTCGACGGCGGCGCAGAGCGTGTCGGGCCGGCTGGTCATGCGAGACGCGTGACGGTTGCGATCTGCCCTCCAGGCACGGCGACGGCCCCGGAATGATCACGTGGTGTGTGCCAGTGCGACAACTCCGAGGCCGTCAGCGACCCATGCCATCCGTCCAGCCTGACCGATGAGATGTGGGAGGTCATCCGGCCGCTCCTTCCCGTGCGTAACCTGCCGAAAGGCGGCGGGGTGCGTAAGTACGGAGACCGATTGGTGCTCGACTCGATCTTCTACGTACTGCGCTCGGGCTGCCAGTGGCGGATGCTCCCGCGCGACCTGATGCCCTGGGACGCGGCGCACCGCTGGTTCACCGAGCGGCGCCGGGACTGCAGCTGGGACGGCATCCACGATGACCTACGCCGCCAGTTCCGGATCGGGGCCGGACGCGACCCTGAGCCGTCGGCCGCCGTGATCGACGCCCAGTCGATCAAGACCAGCGAGGGCGGCGAGGCGCGTGGATTCGATGCGGGGAAGCGAACGACAGGGCGGAAGGGACACGTGATCGTCGACACGATGGGCCTGCTGCTGGTCGTCGCGGTCACTTCCGCGTCCGTGCAGGACCGCGCGGGGGGCCGCACCGTGCTGGCCCGGCTCGCGGCTGCCTTCCGCATGGTCAGCTTGGTGTTGGCCGACGGCGGATACGCCAACTCCGTTGACTGCACGCTGCTTTCATGGGCCCGCGACGCGTTGGGCATCGTCGTGGAGATCGTGAAGCGACCGATGATGTCAGGGGCTTCAAGGTCCTGCCCCGTCGCTGGGTGGTGGAGCGGAGTTTCGGCTGGCTGGTCCGAAACCGTCGGCCGGCCCGCGACTATGAACGGCTGACCGCGACCTCCGAGGCCGTGATCAAGGTCGCGATGATCCGTCTGATGCTCGTCCGGCGCGCCGGGCAGTCATCGCGGTGGAGCCATGAATCCCATCGCAAGACCGCGGGAACCAAGACCATCGAAGACCTCATCGTGGCGTAATCAACCGGCCACCCGACAGGCTCTTAGCCGCCGATCGGCGTTCGCGGGCAAGTCGGCCATCTCTTCGTTGCCAGCCGTGGCGACGGCGAGTAGGGCTTGCAGCGGCTCACGCAGGTCGCGAAGCGCGTCGTCGAGTGCGAGCAGTAGCTCATGCGGGGTGGCTGCGTCGGAGGGCATGTCGGCGGTGTCGAGCTTTGCGGCGAGGGTCCGGATCTGCTGAGCGATCTGCTGGCTGAGGCGGACGTTGCGGGCCGTCGGCTGCTCCATGGGTTGGATGCTGATACCGGTACGGTTTCCGGCAGACCCGGGCCGGACAGCTTCCGGCCCCCCCCGTGCTGCGACGAGGTGGCCCGCGGTCCTGGCCGGGGTCATCCCTCGTGCGTGTGCGGGCAGGTCTCGCGTTGCTGGTAGCTTGTCGGCACGCCTGTGCCTACGCCGCCCAGAAGGCCCGGGAGCCCTGGAAGTGGCCATCCAAGGTGTGCCAGGGGCGCCGCCACGGCCGCGGCCGGCGGGCCGGTTGGAGGACCGCCCGTCGTGCTGTCCGTGTCCTGTCGCCCGGTTGCCGTGGCGCCCGCCCGCCCAAGTTGACGGTGCATGGCGCAGGGGTTTCACCCGGACGGCGGAGCGGGCAGGATGAGGCGGCCATGACATACCCATACGGTGCTGACTCGAAGGGAACCGTCTCGTGCTCCGTAAGCCAAGCGCCCTGCTCGCCGCCTCCGCCCTGCTCCTCCTCGGCACCGCGACGCAGGCTGCGGCCGACACCTCGCCCCCTGCCGCGCCGTCGGCTGCCTGCACCTACACGCCGGCCGTTCCCGCAGACAACTTCAAGGGGATACCGGTCTTCGACCCGGTGAAGGCCGCCAAGCCGTACAGCGCGACGCTGCGTACCAGCCAGGGCGCGATCACTTTCAGGGCACTGACCGACAAGGCTCCCTGCACCACATACTCCTTCAAGTTCCTCGCCCAGCGCGACTACTTCGACCGCTCGCACTGCCACCGGCTCACCACCGCGCGCATCTACGTGCTCCAGTGCGGCGACCCGACCGGCACCGGGAGCGGCGGACCGGGTTACTCCTTCCCCGACGAGAACTTGACCGGGGCGACCTATCCTGCCGGCACGGTGGCGATGGCCAACGCTGGGCCCAACACCAACGGAAGCCAGTTCTTCTTCGTCTGGAAGGACACCAAACTCTCGCCCGCCTACACGCCGTTCGGCAAAGTGACCGCGGGCCTCGACGTGCTCCAGAAGATCGCGGTGGGCGGCGAGGACGACCAGAACGGGCCGGGAGACGGCTTTCCGACGCTGCCGGTGAACATCAAGCGCGTACAAATCAAGAGCAGGTAGTACGGTCCGGAGCCGGCCCGGTCCTTGCAGGAAACTTCGTCCGTCCCGGTCATGGTTGGCGTCGTACGAGTTGGCCGACGAGATCGTCCAGCGGGGAAGAAATGAACAGCAACCGGCGACTTGAAACAGGCTGTCTCAGCCCGGACGTGACCGCCTCAAGGGCCTGCTCACGTCCGGCGCTGCCGGCTCGTGTACCGCTCCCGACGGCGATGGGGAACGGTCGCCCGCGCATCGGGACGTTGACTACAGTCTGTGAGACCTACTGGTCGTCGCATCTCCTCCCCGATGATGCGTAGAGCCCTCGAATGTTGCCCCAGCCAGCACGCTTGAGTTCCCGTGCTGGCTCGGTGCTGACTTTGAGGCCGCCGCGGTGGCAAAACCGCAGGTCCTAGCCCCGATTGAATGAGTTGTCGTACCACTCGATGGTGGTGCCGATGAGACTGGCGGCGGCGACTCCGGGTAGGCCGGTTGGGGGGTGGGGGAGCGGTGGTTCCGGAGGTCATGTGCGCCACTTCCTCGTGTGCGGTGGGGACGGGTATGTGTCGGGACACCGTAGGAACGCGCACGTCAGGGGCACATATGGCGGGACAGCATAGTTCTGGGGCGTGTTATGCGCGCAGCCTCCATGTCCGCTCGTCAAAGGATGGCTCAGCGGCTCGGCCGGAGGCGGCGCGAGGGGTGTCTGCGATGCGTCATTGGGGGGACTTGCCAGTGGGCTGCTGACTCCCGTGCTGCGTCTGCGGAGCCGATGCTGCGCGCACTCGCCGTGGCGCCCGACTCGGAGCACGTCGATCTGATCCCCATGACCTCGCACCCGGGGGCCGACGGTGCGCTCTCCGGTCGTGCCTGGGGGCCGTGACGCTGTGTGGCGACGGTCTCGGTAGGGCCGAGCGGTGCCGACAAAGTGCCCCGGGCCCAGTCGAGGTCCGCGTGAGGGCGTCATCCACGACGCATCACGATCGCGGTTTCGGTGGCACTCCATGGCTCCGGTACGGAAAAGCGATCCAGAGCCAAATTCGCGGAGTGTTGGCACACGGACTTCCCGACGGCGGTTTGCCGCGACCGCATTGTTGGTTAGGGTGGCAAGTAGGGACTGATTCCGATGCCCTTGGCCAGGGTGAGGGACAGGTCGGCGAGTGCGGGGCTGCACCGGCTAATGGCTCCCGGGCGGGGCCAAGTCCGATACGACGGGGGCTCGTTGGTGGGGGAGTTGGCGCCGGCAGAGTCCGAAGGCCACGTCGGCCGGCGTCAGTGGCCGTTGGATCGCTTGGCCGGAGCGGGCTGGATGTCGGCCCGGCCCATGCGGGCAGTTCTCGGGCGCGCGGCATCGCGCTGGCGGCGGGTGACATGGCGTAGGCCCCGACGGGAGGGGGAGGTGCATCGCATCTGCCGGATGGTCTGCGACGGTGTGCGGGCTTTCCCCCGTCTCGGTCATGAGCGGGGTGTTCGGCTCGACCGCCACCAAGTAGGGGGTCACGGCGTGGTCGGGTTCGGCGATGAAGTGCGGGCTTCCGCCGGGGTTGTAGCGGTAGGCGGTAACCAGAGCCCGCAACGCGATGCGCGCGGCGCGGGCCCGGACCATGGGGTGCGCGGCCAGTCGGCCCCTGGTGCGAAGCGCCGGATCGGCGGGCCCTTGGGGCAGGGTAAGAGCCGGCAGGTAGGGCACGGTGTGCGGCGGGTGGTGCACGCGCTCGTCGGCCCGGGCGGTGGTGGCCGCGACCATGCCGCTTCCGACCTGTCTGCGAGAGCCGAGGTACTGCCAGGACACATGGGACGTGGCGTGCCCGGACTTACGGTCACTGGAGTCGCCCGGAAACAACGCCCCGCCGTCGTGGGGCACGGTCGCCGGCGGGGGCATCAGCCGGTCGATCCGCCGGTCGTCGACCGGCTTGTGGTCCCAGGGGGACTGGGACATGAACCACTGCTGCGCATGGGAGACAAGACGGTCACCGAAAGCATGCCGGGCAGTCTTCAAGAGGGCCTGGAGCAGGGGAAACAGGAAGTCGCTGATGCATGGTTGCCCACCGGTCGGTTGAAGGGCCGTACCCTCACCCTGCCTCGAGGAGTCGAGGTCCGGGACACCGTCTGCCGATCACGGCAAAGCACCGCGGGTCGACCGGACGCGGTGGGCGTGTGACCGGCCGGTCGGCGCCCGCGGTGCTGCCCCCATCGCTGCGCGTGTGGCTCGGGCTGGTTGCGGCCCTCGCCGCGCTGGTGGTCGTCGTGCTCGGAGTCCTGTATGCCGGCCACAGCGAGCCCGGCATGGTGGACGCGCGGATCTCGGCGGCGGTGGACGGTGTGCAGCCGCCGTGGCGGCAAGTCGCCCTGGCCATGGACTCCTTGGGGGAGCCCGTGGGAGCGGCGACGCTGGTCGTGGCCACCGTGATGGGGTGCCTGCTGCTTCGGCGTCCTCGCGCGGCGGTGCTCATCGTTGCCGGCGTCGCCATGGCCGTGGGGACGGCGACGCTGCTCAAGTACCTGGTGGGACGCACCATCCACGGCGACAACCTGTCCTACCCGAGCGGGCACACCGCCTTCTTCACCGCGGTCGCCCTCGTGGTGGCGCTCCTCGCGACCGGCCGGCTCGGCCTCGGCAGAACGGCCGGCACGTTGCTCGTGCTCGCCGCGGCGCTGGTTGCCGGCGCCGTCATGGGCTGGGCGCAGGTTGCCCTGGGCGCGCACTACCCGACCGACGTCCTCGGCGGCTGGTGCACCGCGCTGGCGGTGGTACCGGCGACCGCGTGGCTGGTCGACCGGATGGCTGACCGGCTGGTCGATCGGACGGCCGACGCCGGTCGGCCGGAGCGTCGCTGACGTCACGTCACGTCACGTCACGTCACGTCACGCCAAGCGGCGGAATACGGGCTTCACCGGCCGTCCGGCCAGCCAGGGGGTGGGGTCAGCGGCGTCAAGTGCCTTCCGGTACACCGCACATGCCTGGGCCACCACGTCGACGGTGTGATCGATGTCGGCGTCGCCGAGCGCGCTGCTCACCACGAACGACGGGGCCAGCACCCCGCCTGCGAGGAGCCGGCGCAGGAACAGGGTGCGGTACTGCTGCGACGGCTGCCGGTTCTGGTCGAGGGTGGCGAAGACCAGGTTGCTGGCCCGGCCCCGGACCACGATGTGGTCGCCGACGCCCATGGCGGCCGCGGCGTCGCGGACACCGGCGGCCAACCGCTCGCCGAGGGTGTGCAGCCGCGCGGTGACGCCCTCTTCGACGTAGGTGGTGAGCACGGCCATCGCGGCTGCCAGGGAGTGGGTTTCCGCACCGTGCGTGGTGGACAGCAGGAACACCCGGTCGCCGGAGTGACGCAGCCCGCCCCGCTCCATCAGATCGCGGCGCCCGGCCAGCGCGGAGACCGCGAATCCGTTGCCCAGCGCCTTGCCGAACGTGGAGAGGTCGGGGACGACGCCGTACAGGCCCTGGGCGCCCGCCTCGGACCAGCGGAAGCCGGTGATCATCTCATCGAAGATCAGTACGCAGCCATGCCGGTCGGCCAGCTCGCGCAGGCCGGCGAGGTACCCGGGCGGCGGCTCGGTGTGGGTGGCGGGTTCGAGGATCAGGCAGGCGACCTCGTCCTGGTACCGGGTGAGCAGCTCCTCCGTGGCGGCCAGGTCCCCGTAAGGGAACGCCACGGTGAGCTCGTTGGTCGCCGCCGGAACACCGGCGGACATCGGCGTGGTGCCGATGAACCAGTCGTCGACGGAGAAGAAAGGATGGTCGGCGCAGATGGCCACCCGCGGGCGCCCGGTGGCGGCGCGGGCGAGGCGCACCGCGGCGGTGGTGGCGTCGGAGCCGTTCTTCGCGAACTTCACCATCTCGGCGGTCGGCACCGTGGCCAGGAAGCGTTCCGCGGCTTCGACCTCCACGATGGACGGCCGGACGAAGTTGCTGCCGCGGTCGAGTTCCCGCCGCACCGCCTCGATCACGCGTGGGTGGGCGTGGCCGAGGCTGACCGACCGCAGGCCGGAGCCGTACTCGACGTAGCGGTTGCCGTCGATGTCCCACACGTGGGCCCCGCGGCCGTGGCTGATGACCGGGGCCAGGTTGTCGGGGTACTGGTCGTCGCCCTTGGCGTAGGTGTGCGCGCCCCCGGGGATCATGGCGTGCAGCCGCTCGTTGGCCAGCCGCGAGCGGGGCAGGTGGAACTCTTCGGTGTCTTCGGTGTGCACGCCGACCTCAACCTTCTCGTTGCTTGAGGACCTCGGCGAGGCTCGGCGCCTCCCGGTCCCGTTGGGACATCGATGTGACCGGCAGCGGCCAGGGAATGGCGAGCTCCGGGTCGTCGAAGGCGATCGTCACGTCCTCGGCCGGATCGTGCGGGCGGTCGATCCGGTACGAGGTGTCGGCGGTCTCGGTCAGCGCCTGGAAGCCGTGCGCGCACCCCGCCGGGATGTACAGGGTCGCCTGCGCCTCGCCGGACAGCTCGAAGAAGGCCCGGTTGCGGTAGGTCGGCGAGCCCGTCCGCAGGTCCACGACGACGTCGAAGATCCTCCCGTACGAGCACCGCACCAGCTTGGCCTCGCCGGCGCCGGAGCGCAGGTGCAGGCCGCGCAGCACGCCCCCGGCCGAGCGGGACAGGCTGTCCTGGACGAAGGCGTCCGGGGCGAGGCCCACCGAGCGGACCACGTCGGCGTCGAAGGTGCGGCAGAAGAAGCCGCGCTCGTCGGCGTACGGCGTCGGCTCGAACAGGTACGCGCCGGCGATCGCCGGGACTTCGGTCGCTTTCATGGAGCCTCCTGCCGAGCGTGGGCGTGGGTGTGGTCGGTCGCCGGGAACAGGGCCGCGGCCAAGGCGGTGAACTGGTGCTCGAGTTGCCGGGCGGCGGCCTGGTTCCGCTCGATGAGCGTCTGCCGCAGCTCGGCCGATCGCTTCTCCAGCGCCCGGAACTGCTCGAGCAGCCGGTCGGCGTCGACCTCGCGCGCCGGGTGGCAGTACGCGCCAAGCCCCATCTGTGCCATGAGTGCGTCGCTCTTCGCCGCGTAGCAGAGAGCGAGCACCGGCGTACCGGTCTTCAGCGCGCAGATCAGGTTGTGGTAGCGGATCGCCACCACGGTGTCGGCAGCCGCCATCTCCTTCATCAGGTCGGCCAGTGAGGCCGGCTCGGCAGCGGTGACCAGTGGTGAGTCCACCGCGTCGAGGATCGCGGCGACCACCGACGCGTCGCACTCGTCGCCGGTGAGCAGCCGGACAGTCCTGCCCTCCTCGACCAGCGCGCGGACGAACCGGATCGTCCCGTCGAGGTAGCGCCGGTATATCTCATCGGCCCGGGCGCGATCGTCGTTGCCGCCGTGGAAGTCCATGACGCCGAGGCAGACCAGGCCCGGCGTGCCCGAGGGGGCGCCCGTTTGCGGCGTCGGCAGGGAGAACGCGAGGTCCGGGTAGACCTCGTCACGCGCGGTGTCGACGCCCATCGCCCGCATCGCGTCGCGGGACTGGGCGTCCCGGTACGACCGGTAGGCGGCCAGCCGCGCCGACCAGCGCACCAGGGCCCGGGTGGGCCGGTTGCCGATCTCGGCGGCGCCGACGCTGACCAGCGCGACCCGGGTACCGAGCAGCCGGCCGCTCGCGCACAGCAGGAACAGCGAGTACGGGAAGCCCCACGGCCGCAGCGGCAGCGTGGCCTCCAGGACGCCCATGCCCGGCACGATCACGACGTCGTGCCGGCGCACCCAGGCGGCGGTGCGGAAGACGTCGACGAGTTTGCCCAGACCCTTCGCCGCGATCGCCCCGGCACGTGACGCGGTCCGGTACTCCGCGCGGTTCCAGTGCAGCCGCGTGGCGGGGATCCCGAACCGGGTCGTCACGGCCTCGGGCCCGCCGCACAGCGCGTCCACGACCGCTTCCGGGTGTTCGGCGCGGAGGTATCCGAGGACGGCTTCGAGCGACCCGTCGTTGCCGAGGTTGCCGGAGCCGAGCAGCCCGAACACCCCGACGCGCACTGGGGTTTCGTCCGCGGACGTCATGCCTGCCTCCCCTCACGGCCGGCGACGAGGGCGTCGACGGAGACCGTGAGCAGGGCCGGGTCGACCGGGGCGCGGTCCTCGACCCGCTCGCCGGCGCCCGGCCGGACCCGGCTGGTCATCCACGCGGCCAGGTGGCGGAAGCACTCGCGCCGGTCGGCCGGGGACAACGGCGCCCGCCGGATCGACGAGGCGAAGCCCCAGATGTACTCGGCGAGCAGCCGGGGCGTCGGGTGCAGCGGGCCTGCCCGGCGCGGGTCGAGGTTGACGCACCGGGAGCGCTTGGAAGGGTTCGCCCGCTCGGCGCGGGTGGGGTGGTCGCGGCGGAAGTACAGCAGCTCCGGCACCTGGTGGAAACGCCCGTGCAGGGTGATCTCGGCGACGAACGTGCGGTCCGCGTGGTGGTAGCTGTCCATCGGCTTCACCCGGCGCAGCATGTCGGCCCGCATCACCCCGTAGAAGTCGTCGCCGCCCGGCTCGAAGAGCAGACTGCGGAAGCGCTCCGGCGCGTGCGGAGAGTCGGTGGCGAGCTTGTACTCGTAGGGGACCTTCACCTGGCCGTCGCCGTCGATGACCGCCTGGTCGGTGTGCGCGAGGATCACGTCCGGCCGCTCGTCCAGCGCCTCCACGCAGCGTTGCAGCAGATCGCGGCCGTACAGGTCGTCGTGCGAGGCCCACTTGAACAGCTCGCCGCGGGCCTCGGCGAACACATGGTTGTGGTTCGGCGTGGCGCCGATGTTCCGGGGCAGCCGGAGGTACCGGATGCGCGAGTCCTGCGCCGCGTACTTGCGGCAGATCTCCTGAGTCCCGTCGGTCGAGGCGTTGTCGGAGACGACCAGCTCGAAGTCCTCGTAGGTCTGACCGAGCAGGGCGTCGAACGACTCGGCCAGGTACTCCTCGCCGTTGTACACGGGCAGGCCGATGCTCAGCCTGGGGTGGGCGGTCATGAGGTCCTCACTTCGGGGATGGGGTCGTGGTCGTGCTCGCGCAGCGCGGACCGCAGCTGCAGCCACCACACGGCCGAGCCGCTGACGGTTGCGGCGGCGACGCCCCAGGCCGAGCCGACCGTGCCGGCAGCGGCCGCACCGCCGAGCCCGCCGCTGACGTAACAGGCGGAGGCGAACAGCTGGCAGCGCAGGCTGCGCCGGGCCGCGCCGAGCGCGCGCAGCCCGGCCGCCGCGCCGGTGCCGAGGCCCGCGCCCGCGACGCCGAGGGTGATCGGCACGATGAGCTGCGAGGCGGAGTGCCAGACGCTGCCGAGCACCAGCTCGCCGAACCGGCCGGGCATCAGCAGCAGCGCCGTGCCCCAGAGCAGCGCGCCGGCGGTCTGCCCGCCGCCCAGCAGGAGGCAGAACCTGCCGAGCCGTTGCGGGGCCTGCCGCAGCACCCGTGCCGCCTCGGGGACGGTGACCAGAGACAGCCCCATCAGCACGGCGAGGAACGGGCCCATCAGGAGCTCGGCGCCCCGCACCGCACCCACCGCGCCGACTCCGACGATCGCGCCGAGCCCGTACGCCCGCAGCTGGCTCGCGCCACTGAGGCTGACGTTCTCGACCAGGTACCGGTAGCCGAGATCGCGCTGTTCGCGAAGCCAGCCGCGCGCCTCGGTCAGCCGGGGCCGGATGCCGGACTGGAGGTAGCCGTACCCCGCCGCCACCGTGGCGGACGCGCCCCAGGCGAGCACGAAGGCGGCCACGCTGCCCACGCGGGCCGCCACCACCATGGCCGGGACGAGCGCGACGCCCCACACGACGTCGTTGACGAACGCCTTCCGCCCGGTGCCGGCGGCGAAGAACGAGAACCGCCAGGCGTCCTGCAGCAGCAGCCCCGGCAGCATGATGCCGAGGCAGGCGAACGCGGGCCCCACGCGGCCGCCGAGAGCGAGGCCGGCCACCACGGACACCGCGCCGAGGGCGGCACCGACGCCGAGTGCGGTACCCGTCGACCGGGCCACCGCCCCGCGCCAGGACGCGTCCGGCACACCGCTGAAGCGCACCACGAGCGGGTCGGTGGCAAGGCCGCGGGAGACGTTGAGCACCACGCCGTAGGTCACCCACGCGAGGCTGAACACGCCGAACGCGGTCACCCCCAGCGAGCGGGCCACGTAGATGCCCACCGCGAAGTTGCTGATGCTGGAGGCCGCCTGGTCGGCCAGTCCCCAGGACAGCCGGCCGACCAGGGCCCGCTTGGCGGTCCGCCGGGTGTCCTTGGCGCGGTCCGACGGTGTCGTCGTCTGCTCCCCCTCGATGGTCATCGGCGTCATGCCTTGATCAGCCCGGCGCCGCGCAGGGCGTCGGCCGCGACTGCGACGGTGTCGAACGGCAGCCCGGACCGCTCGGCGACGTCCAGCACAGTGTGTTCGCCGTCGGAGAGGCTGAGCACCCAGAGCATGGCCATCTGGGCCTGTTTGGTGTCGCTGCGGCCGCCGAGCGCGTCGTACAACCCGCGTCGGCCCAACTGTGGTTCGCCGTAGGGGCTGAGGTTGAGGTACCGACGGTTGCGGTCGAGCACGGCGAACGCCTCGCGGCATACGGCAAGCGTGTCCGCCATCGCCTCCGGGGAGACGAAGTCCGGGTTGTCCGCCGAGGTGTGGTACTCGGGGTACCCGGCGTACGGGGTCCGGCTGAGCGAGCCCACGCCGAGATCGAACCCGGGCGAGCAGTACTGCCGCTCGTCGTAGCCGTACGGGGTGAACTCGTTGACGCTGTGCGGGCGTTCGGAGGCGGCCAGCACATGCCGCATCACCCGGTCGATCTCCGCGTCGCCGCGCCTGCTCTGCTTGTACGTCAGCTGTCCCGAGTCGCCCGCGCAGGCCAGCACGAGCCCGTGCTTGACCCGGTCCACGCGCTCCGCGTTGCGGGCCAGCCAGGTGATCGCCCCGACGGTGCCGGGCGCATAGATGAACCGGTAGGTGTAGTACGGCGTTTCCTGCGCCAGCGCGCGGGCCAGGAACGTCGCCACCGCGATGCCGGCCAGGTTGTCGTTGGCCAGCGACGGGTGGCAGACATGGCAGGAGACGATCACCTCGTCCGGGACCTGACCGGGAATCACATGCTCGGCGTAGGTGAGGTGGCCATCGGCGAGGGTGGAGTCGATGTGTACCTCGTAGTCGCCGTCCGGCAGCGCGTCGAGGGTCTCCTGGGCCAGGCAGAACCCCCATTCCGGCTTGTAGTAACTCGTGCGGTACGGCACCCAACTCGGGTGCTCCGGAAGGGTGTGCAAGTGTCCGCGCAGTTCCGACAGCGGCATGGTCGCCGACACCGGCACGCTGTAGCCGAGCACGTGCAGGCTGGACGCGGCGAAGTCGACGACCCGGTGGCCGGCGGTGTCGGCGATGTACGCGTCCCGGATGTTCCACTCCTGCGGCACCGTCCAGTCGAGCACCTGCGTCCCGGTCGGCACCTCGTGCACCTGCAGCGGGACGTACTCACCGACGATCTCCAGGGTGGCGCGCACACCGTCGCCGGTGATGCTCCGGCACAGCGGGTACAGCCGTTCCACCAGCTCGTGCATCTGCTGGCCGGTCTCGGTCATCGGCGCCACCGCAGGGTGTCGTCGACGGCACCGGCGTCGGACGCCGCGCGCAGTACGGCGAGGCGGGTGAAGCGTCGCTCGAAGTCCTCCCGGGTCAGCCCGAACTTCCGGTAGGCGTCGGCGAGTTCGAGCGCGCCCAGCTTCACGGACCACTCGCAGTCGAAGCCGGGGATCGCGGCGCGGAACCGGGAGAAGTCCACCCGGTACGAGCGCGGGTCGGCACCGGTCTCCCCGGTGATCACCACCTTCGCGCCGGACACCGCCTCGGCGACCTGTTCGGCGATCTCGGCGACCGTGACGTTGTTGGTCTCGCTGCCGATGTTGAACGCCCGGTCGTGCACGGCTTCGCGCGGCGCGGTCAGGGCGGCGGTGAAGGCCTGGGCGATGTCGGCGGCGTGCACCAGCGGGCGCCAGGGGGTGCCGTCGGAGAGCACCAGCACCTCGCCGGACAGGAGGGCGTGGCCCACCAGGTTGTTCAGCACGATGTCGGCGCGCAGCCGGGGCGAGTAGCCGAAGGCGGTGGCGTTGCGCATGAACACCGGGGTGAAGTCGTCGTCGGCCAGTGCGTGCAGGTCGTCCTCCACCCGCACCTTGGACTCCGCGTACGGCGTCACCGGGCGCAGCGGGGCCTCCTCGGTCACCAGGTCGTCGCCGCCGGCGGCGCCGTAGACCGAGCAGGTGGACGCGTACAGGAAGCGCCGCACTCCGGCGTCGCGGGCCAGCCGGGCCAGCCGTACGGACGCGTGGTGGTTGATGTCGTAGGTGAGCTCCGGTGCCAGCGATCCCAGCGGGTCGTTGGACAGGGCGGCCAGGTGGATCACGGCGTCCACCCCGGCCACGTGCTCGGCCGTGACGTCGCGCAGGTCCACGCGGTGCCCGGACGGGTCCGCGGGCGGCTCGCCCAGCACGCAGTCGGCGAACAGGCCGGCGTCGAGGCCGACGACTTCGTGCCCGGCGGCCTTGAGGACCGGGGCCATCACGGTGCCCAGGTAGCCCTGGTGTCCGGTCAGCAGTACGCGCATAGTTCAGTTCCCCAGGTTGAGCGTGAGTTTGGTGACGGCGAACGCCTCGGCGTAGCGGGCGTGGCATTCGATGCCGCGGATCCGGGCGAGGCCGAGGAAGACCTCCCGGTCGTACCAGGGCCGGTGCCGCTGCGAGGGGTAGTGCTCCTGCAGCAGTTGCACCTTCAGTTCGGCGATCTCCGGCGACAGCGGCTGATACGCCGACGGACGGCCGAGATCGCCGTCCCACTTGACGATCTCGTAGCCGAGCACGAGGTGGTCGCGGAACGCGGTGGGCAACAGCTGTGCCAGGCCTCGGTGGTCCTGGTGCGCGTCGTCGGTGCGCGGGGCGAGGATCAGGTCCGGCTCGGTCTGCTCGCGCAGCTCCTCGACCGCGGCCTTGGCCTCCTCCCAGTGCGCGGGCATCCGCCCGTCCGGCAGCTTGAGCACGGTCAGCCGCAGGTCGGCGCCCGGGCAGAAGGCGGCGAGCGCGTCCCGCTCCTCCTGCTCCCGGTCGGTGCCGCCGCCGGAGAGCACCAGCGCGTCGACGCGGATACCCGGTCGCGGGAGGCACAGCGTCAGCAGTGTGCCGCCGGCGCCGATGGCGATGTCGTCGCAGTGCGCGCCCACCGCGACGATCCGGTCGAGGGGGCCGGCCCCGAGCCCGATCACGCTCTCGCTCCGGCACTCGCGCCGTGGCGCTCCCACACGGCCCACGGACGATCGCCCCGAGCGTAGGCCTCGTCGAGCGCGGCCCGCTCCTTCACGGTGTCGGTCGGCTTCCAGAAGCCGCGGTGCTGATGCGCCACCAGCCGTCCCTGCTTGGCCAGTTGGGCACACCCGTCGGCGACCAGGTCCCCGTTCTCCGGTATGTGGTCGAAGACCTCCTGGCGGAGCACGAAGTAGCCGCCGTTCTCCCACAGAGGCAGTTCACTCACCGCGGTGATGCCCCCGACCAGGCCGTCCTCGCCCAGCTCCACGCAGTGGAACGAGGACTGTGGCGGCACCACCATCATCGACGCACCGGCGTCGCGCCGGGCGAACCGGTCGATCATCTCCGGCAGCGGGGCGTCGGTGAGCACGTCGGCGTAGTTGGCGAGGAACATCTCGTCGCCGTCCAGGTGGTGCCGCACCCGGCGCAGCCGCTCCCCGATCGGTGACTCGATGCCGGTCTGGGCGAACGTGATGGTCCAGTCGGCGATGTCGGTGGACAGCAGCTCGGTCTTCCCGCCCCGGAGCACGAAGTCGTTGGACGTCGTCTCCTCGTAGTTGAGGAAGAAGTTCTTGATGTGGTGCGCCCCGTAGCCGAGGCACAGGATGAACTCCGTGTGCCCGAAGTGCGCGTAATAGCGCATGACATGCCAGATCAGCGGTCGCGGGCCGACCATCGCCATCGGCTTGGGCACGTCGTCTGCGGCGCCGCTGCGCATCCGCATCCCGTAACCGCCGCAGAACAGGACGACCTTCATGACTTGACCTCGACAATGCTCAGTTCCGGGATGGGAAAGACCAGGCGGCCGCCCCAGTCGTGCACGAAGGACAGCTGCTCGACCAGCTCGGCCCGCAGGTTCCACGGGAGGACGAGCACGTAGTCCGGCTTGTCGGCGGCTATCTGCTCGGGCGGCAGGATCGGGATGCGGGTGCCCGGGGTGAACCTGCCGTGCTTGTACGGGTTGCGGTCGACCGTGTACGCGAGCAGGTCGGGCCGGATGCCGCAGTGGTTGAGCAGGGTGTTGCCCTTGCCCGGGGCGCCGTATCCGACGACGGTCTCGCCGCGCTCGGCCGCCTCGATGAGGAACCGCAGCAGGTCCCGGCGCACCTTGGCCACCCGGGCGGAGAACTCGGTGTACCCGGACAGCTCCTGCAGCCCGGCGGCCTTCTCCCGGGCCAGCACGTCGGCCACCCGCTGCGTCGGCTCGCCGGCCACCTCGTTCGGGCGGGCCCACAGCCGGATGGAGCCGCCATGCGTGGGCAGCAACTCGACGTCCACGAGCGCGAGTCCACCGCTCGCGAGGGCGCGGATCGCGGACGCGACCGTGTAGTACTGGAAGTGCTCGTGGTAGATCGTGTCGTACTGGTTCTCCTCGATCAGGGTCAGCAGGTGCTGCACCTCGATGGAGACCCAGCCGTCGTCGGCGACCAGGGCGCGCAGCCCCTGGGTGAACCCGACGACGTCGGGGATGTGCGCGTACACGTTGTTGGCCACGACCAGGTCCGCCGGGCCGTGCCCGGCGCGGACGGCCGAGCCGGTGTCCGGGGACAGGAACTCCGTGAGCGTGGGCACACCGGCGTCGCGCGCCGCGGCGCCGACGTTCACCGACGGCTCGATGCCCAGGCAGCGGATCCCCCGGTCCACCACATGCTTCAGCAGGTACCCGTCGTTGCTCGCGACCTCGACCACGAAGGCGTCCGGGCCGAGAGCCAGACGCTCCACGGCGTCGGCGACGAATGTGCGCGCGTGCTCCACCCAGGAGGTCGAGTAGGAGGAGAAGTACGCGTACTCCTTGAACGTCTCCTCCGGCGTGATCAGCGGAGGGATCTGCGCCAGCCAGCAGTCGGTGCAGACCCGCAGGTGCAGCGGGTACGCCGGCTCCGGCTGGTCCAGTTGGTCCGCGGCGAGAAAGCTCTCGCATGGCGGCGTCGCCCCCAGGTCGACGACGCTCGCCAGCGTCGCCGAGCCGCAGAGTCGGCAACTTGTCATTTACTGCCCCCCATTGATTCGGTCCCCCATTGATTCCGCCCGACCCGCGATCGCGGTGCGGTACCCCTCCAGCAGGCGCTCCAGGCCGACGGCCGGGCTGAAACCCTGCTCGTAACGGCGCCGGGCCGCCTGGCCCATCTCCCGGTTGCGGTCCGGCTCGGCCGCAATCCGGCGTATGCAGGACGCGAGCGAGGCGGGCTCGCCCGGCCGGTGCAGCAGCCCGGTCACCCCGTCCTCGACGAGTTCGACGAAGGCGCCGTGACCGGCGGCGACGGTCGGCACCCCGGCCGCCATCGCCTCCACGACGACCAGGCCGAACGCCTCCAGCCACGTCGAGGGAGCCACCACGGCCACCGACCGCGCGATGGCCTTCTGGCACTCCGCCGTGTCGTACAGGCCGGCGTAGCGCACGTCGTCCCGTCCCGCTGCCCAGGCGGTCACGTCGCCCTCCAGCGGTCCCGTGCCGGCGATCACGAGCGGGACGCCCACACCGCCGGTCGCTGCGACCTCGTCCCACGCGGCCATGAGCAGCCGCACGCCCTTGGCCTCGGCGAGCCGGCCGAGATAGAGCACCTGCTCGCGGTCACCCGCTCGGCAAGTGCCCGGCTCCGGCACGAAGTTGTGCTTCACCGCCAGCCGCTCGGCCGGCATGCCGGACCGCACCAGGACGTCGCGCTGCGCCGCGGAGATGCAGAAGAACCGCTCCACGCCGGACCACCACCGCCGCCGGTTGACCGACAGGCTGACCGCGAGCGGCACCGTCGCAAGGCGGGAGTTGCGGTAGCAGCCGTGCCGGACGGCGGGCAGCGGCGCAGAGCCGACGCACTCGGTGCATGGCCGGCCGTCCCGTTGCAGCGTGCCGGGCGGGCACACCTGGGTGTAGTTGTGCAGCGTGGCGACGGCGGGCACACCGGCGTCGGCGCAGGCGGCGAGCACCGCGGGCGACAGGAGCGGGAAGACGTTGTGGACGTGCACCACGTCCGGCCGCTCGGCGCGCAGCCGGGCGGCGAGCTCCCTGCGGACCGCCGGGTTCCATGGCACGAGCAGCGGCACCGCGACCTTGCCGGGCAGGGAGCGGTCGGCGATGGAGTCGCTGCGCCGCTCGAACACCTCGACCCGGTGGCCGGCCGCTCGCAGCAGCTCCACCTCCTGGTCGACGACCTTGTTCTCCCCGCTCGGCTGCGCCGAGGCGTAGCGGTTGTGCACCACGAGGACGTGCATGCTCAGATCACCTCCGATCTACGGGCCCAGCGCGGGACGTGTCGTCGAGGGACGTCGGGCGTCGAGAGGGGAGCGGCTTCGGCGGGTGCCGCCAACAGCGAGGCGGCCAGGGCCAGATGCAGCAGATACGGCGAGGCGTCGCCCAGGCCGGCCTCGGTGTACGACGCGATCGCGCAGTAGCTGATCAGGAAGATCGCGCAGGCCCGCTGAAGCAACGGTGGCCGCAGCAGCGCGACTCCGCCCAGCACGATGATGATCACTGCGACGAGGGTGACACCGATCAGACCCTGCTCGTTGTAGACGGCCAGCCAGCTGTTGTCGATCGGCAGCCCGCCGAACGACTTGTCGCCCAGGCCCACGCCGAACAACTTCTGCGAGGTCGACCGGGGCGCAGCCAGCAGGGCGTCCCAGACCTTGGCCCGGCCGGTGAGACTGGAGAAGTTCTCCTGGCTCTGCCCGCGCAGGAACCATGACTGCAGCGCGGATGCGAACCCCACCGCGGCCACCGCGACGCACAGCACCGTCCAGGTGAAGAACCGGCGGGCGGCGGCGCTGGTGAGGATGAGTGAGCAGATCGCCAACGCCAGCCCGAGGAGCAGGCCGAGCGTGGCCGTCCGGGTATGGGTCAGCGCGAGCAGGACGAGTGACGGCACGATGACCACCGCCGCGCCGGCCCCGTCGGTCCGGCGCCCCAGCAGGAGCAGCACAGTGAGCCCGATGATCACCGCGGCGTACTGCCCGATCTGCGGCGGCGTGAGCGGCCACAACGCGCCGACGAGGCGGCCGCCGTAGAGGTCGGGCAGGGCCGCACCCGGTGAGACGGCCAGGCCGGCCGCCACCGATCCGAGTACCGCGAAGTACGCCCGGATGTGGTACCGGACGAACGTCAGGCTGCCGTCCCACCAGCGGCTGAGCAGCCACAGCGTGCCGACGAAGAGAGTCAGTCGGAAGCAGCGGAACAGCGCGCCGAACCCGGACTCCAGGTTCGCGCTGGAGATCACGCTCGCCACCAGCAGCAGGGTGAGCAGGAACAGGTAGGCGCTGGCCCGGATGCGCAGTCGGAGATTGACCGTGAGCGCCAGCGTGAACGCGCTGACCAGCGCGCCCATGGTGACCATCTGGATGAGGGAGCGGGGCAGCGGGACGATGGTCTTCGCCCCCGCGGAGCCGAGCGTGTTGAGGACCAGCAGCCCCCAGACGATCCCGACGATCCTCGGTGTGCCGGCGCGGGGCGGTTCGGCGCCGTGCTGCGTACCCATCTCAACCACCGGCCTGTGGGTCGAGGGTGCTGCCCGCGTCCTGCTGGTACGGCGCCCCCTGCCACTGCCCGAAGTCGAGCACCTGGTTGGTGTCCTGGGCCACGAATTTCCACGGTCCGATGTAGACGTTGTGGTGCCAGCGGTTGTGCTGCCCGGTGGTGATCGCGCCAGCCACCCGCTCGCCCTTGTACGGCGACCAGTCCGGATAGGTCCCGTAGTTGGCGAGGAGCGCCATTCGGTCGCACTTCTCCGTGCACTTGACCACGGACTTGTCCAGCACGAAGCGGTTGTCGTGGATGTCCACCCGCTGGGTCTTCCACCGGCAGTCGGAGTAGAGCGGCGCCTTGGCGATCGCCGGCTTCGCGCAGCGCTGGGTGCTCCCCACCAGCAGAGTGCAGTCACCGGACGAGGTGTTGGCCGGGCTGTTGCAGAACCGGTCGGCGTTCTCCCACAGGGTGATCCCGGACCAGTTGTTCTCCAGCACGTTCCGGTAGATCTCGATCTTGTCGGTGCGGGCTCGGATCCGTGGTTCGCCGCCGGACTCGGACACGTAGACGGTCGCGAACGGGAAGTTGTCGCCGCTCTTGGCCGCCCTGCGGCCCTCGACCCAGTTGTTCCGCCGGATCGTGTTGTTCCGGATGACCGCGTTGTAGCTGATCTCGTAGATCAGGGCGGCACCGTCGTTGGCCTCGATCACATTGTTCTCGATGCGGAAGTCGTTGTTGTTGGTGTCCGCCCACAACCCGGTTCCGCGGTTGTCGTGCACCCAGTTGCCGCGTACGTCGGCGCCGTTGACGGCCCAGAACTTGATGCCTCCGGTGCAGCCGCAGCCCTTGCGCCGCCGCTCCCAGTCGCCGGTGTTGTTGCCCACGATCTCGTTGCCCTCGACCACCAGGTTGGTGATACGGCCGGTGGCCTTGTAGGCGTTCATGCCGTACTGGCCGTTGTCGCGCAGGCAGTTGGCGCGGACCTGCTGGCCGGCACCGGCCATCAGCCCGGCGCCGGAGTTGTTCTGGATCGTCGCGTGCTCGATCACCCATCCGTCGGCCGAGTCGTGGTTTACCACGCCCTCGTCCGGTGGCGCCATGAAACGCTGCACGGTCAGGTAGCCGATGGTGACGTCGCGGGCGCTGCCGCTGAACGCGTACTGGTTCTTCTTCCCGCCGTCGAGCACCGCGCCCGGCGCACCCAGGTAGCGGTCGCCCTTCTTGGGGATGACCTGGGCGTAGCGGTCCGGGTCGAGCCTGTGCTTGCCCGGTCGCAGCCAGAACGTGGTGTTCGGGGGGTTGCTCTTGGTCTTCGCTGCCAGGTCGCCGACCTTCGCGGGGTCGACCGTCACCGCGCCCGCCGGCGCCTGTGCCGGCCCGGCCGCGGGGTTGGCGCACACCCGGGCCACGGGTCGGGCCGCGGACGCGGACGCGGACGTGGATGGCGCGGCCTTCGGCTCCGCCCCGGCACTCGACGTACAGCCGGTCGCCAGCAGGGCCAGCGCCAGCGGTGCCGCCGCCGACGTCCAGTGCCGCATCTTGCTCCTCACGCGCCCCCCTAGCCGCGGAACCCGAGCACGGTGGTGAAGCCCTCCGTGCCGTCGGTGAAACCGGTGCCGACCAGCGTTGTGGTGGGTTCCTTGCGCCCGAAGCCCGCGGAGTACCAGCCCAGCGGCGGGTCGGTCTCGCCGCGATGCGCCTGCCAGGACAGCTGCTCGGGCAGGTCGAGCACCGCGGAACGTCCCTCGCCGTTCCGGATCCAGGTGAGCACTGCCCGGTTCCCCACCAGGTCCGCGGCGATCGCCGGGCCGAGGTGGAACGCCAGGCGCACGGCCCGGCGCGGGCCGCGCACCTCGTCGACCACCCGCAACTCCTGGCTCTCGGCCGTCAGTTCCACCCGGCGGCGGTGCACGGAGTCCTGGTAGCCGTCGTGCTCGGCGCACCAGCGGGACACGCCCTCGTCGGATGTGTCGACGGTCAGGACGCGGCTGCGGGCCTGCCTGGTCCACAAGAACGGGCCGCCGGAGACGGACTGGTCACTGCCGTCCAGTTGCAGGGTGTTGTGGCCGAGGGTCGAGCGGAAGTACTGCCGCCACTCGGGCTGCCCGTGGTAGCAGTACGTCCCCGGGTCGGCGAGCACGTCGACCCCGTCGTGCCGGACCTCCACGGACAGCGCGTCCGCGTGGGCGTGCGCGGCGATGGACAGGAAGCCGTGCGGACCGCCGTCGCAGCGGCACCAGATCTCTCCCGTCCCTCCCGGACCGCGCAGGATGGTGAGCCCCGCGTCGGCGAAGTGGGCAGGTCGGCTCGCCGGGCGGGTCACGGCCGGTGAGGTTCCGTTCTTCGCGTACGGCCGGATGAGCGCGGCCAGCAGCGGGGTGCGCACATCGGTGCCGGTCACTGACGGCCACCAGGCGAGCCTGCCGAACACGGCGTCCCCGGTGGCAAGGAGCGAGGCCCAACGGTCGGTGCCCGCGCCGTCGACGACAAGACCGTGCCCGTCGTCGGCGTCGCCCTGGCGCGGCGGCCGCAGCCGGTTGTCCACGACGGCCGCGAGCGCGTCGGTCATCCGCAGCAGTACCAGGCGGACGGTCGCGGGGACCGGCACGCCCGCGGCGTCGGCCTCGGCCACCGCGGCCAGACCGAGCTCCAGCACCAGGCCGTGGTACTCGGAGGCCAGCTCACGGTTGAGTCCCGAGCCGAAGGTGTTGCCGCGCAGATGCCGCCCCAGCGACTTCATTGCGTCGGCCCGCCAACGCGGCGAAGAGGGGAACCAGTCGAACGCGCAGGCAGCTGCGAACTGCCCGGCGGTCTCGGCGATGACGTGGTTGTTCGCCGAAGACCCCCGGCTGGGGAAGGCGGCCAGCCAGCGCTGGTGGTGCCAGATCTGGTTCACCGCCACCGGGTTGCCCTCGAACAGTTCGGTCGTGCCCGGCCAGCCGTCGAGCAGCCGGCGGATCCACACCCAGGACAGCAGCCGGATGCCCAGCTCGATGCCGCTGATCCAGTGCACGCCGCGCAGCGGTGGGTTGGCCGCCCACCACGACCGCAGGTGCGCGGCCACGCGCTCGGCGTACCGTTCGTCTCCGGTGATCGCGTAGGCGGCGGCGAGCACGGTGAGGTACTGGTGCCGGGACAGCTCCCAGATCTGCTTGATGTCCCCGACCGCGTCCTCGTTCCGGTACGGCACGTCGAAGGCATAGCCCCAGGGAGCCCGGCGCCCGGTCTTCGGGTCGCACCACCAGTCCGGGTCGTCCAGGTCGTCGCGGACCACCCCGAAGAACTCGGCGTGCCCGTACATCAGCCGGTCCGCCTCGGCGATGAGGCGTTTCGCGGCGTCTGGAGGTACTGCGGCGATCGTCCCGGCGGGCAGCACCGCGGTGAACCGGGCGCCGGTCACCGGTGGGCAGTCCGGCCTCGCCGACCGCCACCGCCGTCTGCGCACCGCGTCGCCCACCCGGCCCGCGACCTCCTGGGGTCCCATCCGGGAAAGGCGTCGCAGGTACCAGCCCGCGCTCATGGTCATCGCGCCCGCTCCAACGTCACCGGCGCGCCGCCGGCCAGTCCGGTCTGCACGGCGAGGGTGGCCGCCGTGGTGGCGACCAGCGACTCCAGCGGCACCGGCATCGGGCCGCCGGTCCGCACGGCCTTGATGAACGCGGCCAGTTCGGCGTTCTGGCCCTTGTCCCGGGCCTTGGGCAGCCGCGAGCTGACCCATTTCTTGCGGCCGTACACCGAGGCACGGACGAAGTCGTCGAGCCGCAGCACCTTGCCGTCCGCGACGAGGTCCAGCGTCTCCTTGGGGAAGGCGGCCGCACCGGTGGTGACGTAGCTGATGGTGGCGGTGGACCCGTCCGGGTAGCGCAGCACGACCTGCAGGTCCTCGTTGCCGGACGGGGCGACCGCGTACACCGAGACCGGATCGGCGTCGAGCAGCCAGCTCGCCGTGTCGATGAAGTGTCCGCCCTCGCCGGCGAACCGCGAGCCCTCGGTGCCCTGTTGGAGGTACCAGCTGCCGTGCTGCAGCCGGCCCGCGTTGACCAGGTAGCGCAGGCTCGCCGGACCGGTCCGGGCGCCGAACCGGTCCCTGGCCTCCTGCAGCAGCGGCGCGAACCGGCGGTTGAAGCCCACCTGCAGCCGGTCGTTGCCGGACTCCTCCACCGCCGCGAGCACACCGGCCAGTGCGTCCTCGGTGAGGGCCAGCGGCTTCTCCACGAACACCGTCTTGCCGGCCAGCAGTGCCTTCCGGGTCAGTTCGGCGTGCGAGCTGTGCCGGGTGACCACGAACACCGCGTCGATGGACTTGTCGCCGAGGACGGCGTCGAGATCGGTGGTCGCCCCGGCGAAGCCGAACTTCCGCTGCGCGTTGGCTGCGGACAGCGCCGTCGTGGTGACGACGGTCGACAACTCGACGCCTTCGCGCTGTGCCAGGTGCGGCAGCAGCATCGACGTCGCGTAGTTCCCGGCGCCGACGAACGCAAGCCGAACCGGTGCCTTGGCGGACCGGGCCGGGGTGGCCGCCGCGCCGCTGCGTCGCACCTCGGGCACGGTGACCGCCGGGGCCTCCACCTCCCCTTCCGCCACCTGGTCGGCGTACCGGAACAGCACGGCCACGGCCTTCAACTCGCCGTCCTTCAGGCGCTGGTACGTCTTGACGGCGTCGTCGAAGTCGGCGATGTGGGAGACCAGGGGCTCCACGTCGACGCTGCCGCGGGCGAGGAGACCGAGGAAGCACGCCAGGTTGCGGCGCTCGGTCCAGCGCACGTAGCCGATGGGGTAGTCGCGCCCGTCCAGCTCGTACTCCGGGTCGTAGCGCCCGGGGCCGTACGAGCGCGAGAACCGGACGTCGAGCTCCTTCTCGTAGTACGCGTTCCACGGGAGGTCCAGGCGGCACTTGCCGATGTCGACGACGCGGCCGCGGTCCCGGCAGAGCCGGGCGGCCAGCTCGACGGGCTGGTTGGTGCCGCCGCCGGCGGCCAGGTACACCTGGTCCACGCCGTGCCCGTCGGTGAGTTCGGCGACGGCGGTCTCCACAGCCGCGGACGCGGGGTCGCCGCAGGCCTCGGCGCCCAGGCGCTCGGCGAGTTCGCAGCGTGACGGGTCGGGGTCGGCCCCGACGACGCGGACTCCGGAGGTGGCGAGGAGCTGGACGACCAGCTGCCCGATCAGCCCGAGGCCGATGACCAGCGCCACCTCGCCGAGTTGCGGCTCGCCCTGGCGGACGCCCTGCATCGCGATCGACCCGACGGTGCCGAAGGCCGCGTGCTGCGGCGCGAGGCCATCCGGCACCCGGGCGTAGAGGTTCTTCGGTACCCAGTTCAGTTCGGCGTGCAGCGCGTGTTCGTTGCCGGCGCAGGCCACGAGGTCGCCGACCGCGACGTCGTCGATCCCGGCGCCGACCTGCTCGACCACCCCGCACAGCGAGTAGCCCAGCGGCGTGTACGAGTCCAGCTTGCCCATCACCTTGCGGTAGGTGGCGGGCACCCCGTTGGTGGCCACGCTCTGCATGACCTTGGCCACCTGGTCCGGCCGGGAGCGGGCCTTGCCCAGCATCGACATGCCGGCCTCGGACACCTTCATCATCTCGGTCCCGGTGGAAATCAGCGAGTATGCGGTGCGGACCAGCACACCCCCCGGCTTGCACCCCGGTACCGGCACGTCGAGCACCGCCAGCTCGCCGCTCTTGTAGTTCTGCACAACCTGTTTCACCCGAAGTCCCCTATTTCTAAGCCGTCTTCTACGCCGCCGAGCGAGCGCCCTGGCCGGACCCGGAGGTCGCGTCGCGGTACCAGTACTCGAGGGTCAGCACATGCCACAGATGCTTGGAGAAGTCCCGCTGCCCGGCGGCGTCCTCGGCGACCATGCGCGCGAGCGCGTCGCGGCGCAGCAGCCCGGAGTTGACGAGCACGCCGTCGTTGACCACCTCGCGCACCAGCGGTGCCAGATCCCGGCTCATCCAGGCCCGCAGCGGGGCGCTGAACAGGCCCTTGGGCCGGTAGACGATCTCCCGGTGCAGGATCGAGGTGGCCGCCTCCTTGAGGACGGCCTTGCCCTGCCGTCCGGCGATCTTCCGGTCGCCGGGCACGGCGAACGCCGCCTTGACCACCTCGACGTCCACGTACGGCACCCGTACCTCGGTCGACGCGGCCATGCTGGAGCGGTCCGTGTACGTGAGGTTCAGGCCCGGCAGGAACATCCGGGCGTCGCCCAGGCACATGCGGTTGACGAAGTCGTCGAGGTCGTTGTCCTGGTAGACGTCCGCGTGCTCGGTCAGTACGTCGTCGACCGCCGGGGCCAGGTCCGGATCGAGCAGGGCGAGCAGCTCGTCCTGGTCGTACATGGTGTAGCTGCGCCGGAACGCGGTCTCTTCCGGCAGGTCGGCGAAGGAGAGGAACCGCTTCGCGAAGCGGACGGACCGGTACCCCCGGCGGCTCGTTGCGACCGGCAGCCGGTCAACGGCCGCGGACAGGCCGCGCCGCAGGGGCCGCGGGATGCGCTGGTAGCGCAGCGCGAGCAGGTTGGCCAGGTGCTTGCGGTACCCGGCGAACAGCTCGTCGGCGCCCATCCCCGAGAGCATCACCTTGACCCCGGCCTCCCGGGCGGCCGAGCAGATCAGGAACGTGTTGATCGCGGCGGGATCGCCGATCGGCTCGTCCAGGTGGTACGTCATCTCCGGCAGCAGGTCGAGCACGTTCGGGGCGATCTCGATCTCGTGCAGGTCGACACCGAACCGCTCGGCCACCTGTCGGGCATAGCGCAGGTCGTCCGGCATCGCCTCGAACTTGGCGTCCTCGGCGCGGAATCCAATCGTGTAGGCGGAGATCCCGGGCTGGTGGCGGGCCGCTAGGGCGGTCAGGTAGCTGGAGTCGAGGCCGCCGGAGAGGAAGGTCGCCACGGGTACGTCGGAGAGCAGGTGCTGCCGGGTCGACTCCTCGACGATGGCGGCCAGGTCCGGCTGCTCACCGCTGCGGGCCCGCTCCCGTCCCTCGGTGGCGACGTCCTTCAGGTTCCAGTACCGGCCGCGCTCCACCCGGCCGTCGGGCCGGATCCGCAGCCAGCTCCCCGGCGGCAGCTTCTCCGCCTCGCGGAACGCGCACCGTGAGTCCGGCACCCAGTAATAGAGGAGCGAAGCCACCAGCGCCGCATGGTCCACCTCCAGCGACCCGACAGTGGCGGCGGCGAGCGCCTTGAGTTCGGAGGCGAACGCCAGGCCCTCACCGCGCCGGAGCAGGAACAGCGGCTTGATGCCTAACTGGTCGCGGGCCAGCACCAGTTCACCGGTGCGCTCGTCGAAGATCCCGAACGCGAACATGCCGCGCAGCCGGGCCAGACAGTCCGTGCCCCAGCGCCGCCAGGCCTCAAGGAGCACCTCGGTGTCGGAGGTACCGCGGAAGCGCACCCCCGCGGCTGCCAGCTCGGCACGCAGCTCGGGCGCGTTGTACAGCTCGCCGTTGTACGTCAGGGCGAGGCCGTCCGAGACCATCGGCTGGGCGCCGGTCTCGGACAGGTCGATGATCGCCAGCCGGCGGTGCCCGAGCTGCACCTCGCCGTCACCGACGGGGTGGCCGTAGCGGCCCGCCCCGTCCGGGCCGCGGTGGGCGAGGGTGTCGGTGAGCCGGTCGGTCACGGCCTTCCCGTCCGGCCATCGGTAAGTACCTGCGATGCCACACATGTGCTACCGCGCCTCCTGGTCGTTGTCCGGGACCCCTGCGGCCCACACCGGCAACCGCTCCGTCCGCCGCTGGTCCGTCCCGTTGTGCCGGGCAGGCCGCTCGCTGCGGCCGCGCAGCGCGGTCTGGAGCCCGTCCCACAGGGTGCCGTCGGTCCGGTCACGCGGATCGGGGTCGATCAGCACCACACCGATCACGGGAATGCGCTGGTCCGCGAGCTGTCGCGCCACGGTGTGCAGCCATGCGGCGCTGCCGCGCCCGGCACGCACGACGAGCACCGTCTGGGTGCCGAGATACCCGAGGTCGGTCCACGCCGTGCCGGGCGCCACCGAGCCGACGCCGATCCGGCGCTCGTCAGGCGACACGGTCGCGGCACGCTCGCCGCCGACCACGGTCGGGTCTCCTGGCTTCGGGCGGTGCTTGGCGAGCTGCGGACCGGGCAGACCGTCGATGACGACCACCGGCCCCTCCGCCGCCAGTGCCCGGGCGAGGCCCAGGGCGATCACGCTCGTTCTTCGCGCACAGCCCAGTTCCAGCAGCGACAGCGGTTCCGCGGAGCCGCGCACGGTGCGGGCCAGCGTCGCGGTGAGCCGTTCGCGTTTCACCCGGGTCCGTCGGCGCTGCCACGGCCTGCCCGACCGGAGGGGCAGCTCCGCGATGACCGAGGCACCGAGGTTCGCCGCGATGTCCCGGCGCAGCACGGGGCGGTCTGCCACCACCACACCGACCGCGGCCAGCGCGAGCCCGAGGAAGAGCCCGAGGACGAGCCCGACCACGGCGTTGGTGACGACGGCCTTGGGCAGGGAGTGCCGCACCGCGTGCGCGGCGTCCACGATCTGCGTGCCGGCGATGAGCTGGGGCGTGCCGATGCGCGCCTCCTCGGCGCGCTGGGCGAAATCGGCGATCCGCGACGTGAGTTCGGCCCGGCGGGCGAAGAGCGACTCGGTGCTCGCCGACGCCTTCGGGTCGCTGTCCGGCGATCGGCCGCCGATCTCCTTGTTGACCTGGGCGAGCTCGGCCTCCATGCGGTCACGCTGGGTGATCAGGCCCTTGGCCTCGGCGTCCGCAATGTCCCGTACCCGCTTCGCATGGTCCGCGACGAACGCATCGGCCAGTGCCTTGGCCCGGGCCACCGCTTCCGCGTCGGTGGCACCGGTCACATCGATCTGGAGCACGTTGTTGGACAGCCCGGTGCCCCGGTAGTCCTGCATGAAGTCTTCCGGTTTTTCCGGGGACTTGAGGGATCGCAGGGCCTGGTCGGCGATCCGCGTGGTCCCCAGCAGCTGGACGTCGGTGCGGATCAGCGTTCCGGTGTCGTTCGGCTGGTCCTCCTGGTGCGCGACCAGCACCTTCGTCACCGCGGCCGGCGCCGGCGGCAGCAGGACCGCCACCGCCGCGCCGATCAGCAGCCCGAGCAGCGCCATGGCGGACCAGAGACGGCGGCGTCTGCGGACCGCGACCACCAGCGCCTGCAGGTCGATGAGCGGAGTGGCGGCCGACGACTCCGCAGTCGTGCTTGTCGTCACGCTGAACCTCCCGTCGCGTGGCCGCGAACCGCGAACGTCAAAGTGGCCTCGTCCGAAGGAAGGTCCGGAGTCCGCCCGTCCGAAGGAAGGTCGGCAGTCCGCGTCGGACCGGTGCGGACCGTGTCGGCGACGACGATGCCGACGACGTCATGCCTGCCGTCCGCACACGCTTCGGCGATGCCGGCGAGCTCCTCCGCGGTCCAGCTGCCCGGGCTGAGGACGACCAGGGCACCGGACTCCGTTCCGCGGTCCGGCACGATCGGCCGGTCCACCGAGACCTTCACCACTCGCAGCAGCGGATCGCTCTTGGCCTCGACGACGAGCTGCCCGGCGGCCCGGCGGGCGACCTCGTCGCCTTCCGGTACGACAACCAGCAGCCGCCGAGGGGCCGGCAGCCGGTCCCGGAGGCGAGCGCACACCCGGCGGTAGCGGATCCGCCTGTCGGCCTCGTCGCCGGACCTCTGCGGGGCCGGTGTGTCCCACCGGGTGTCGACGCCGAGAAGTCGGCGGATCCGGGCCCGTGAGCCACCGCTTTCCGGCTGGTGCGCGCGCCGTTCACCAGGCACGTCGACGGTACCGAGGAGCGCCGAGCCGAGCGCCGCCGCGATCTCCGGTCCGGTGCGCAGCCGGCGGCTCACCCGCGCGGCGGCGAGATGGCCGACGACCGCGAGCAGGAAGAACAGCAGCGCCCCGCCGACGATGAGCTGCATCCTCGTCGGGGCTGCCGCGCCGGTCGGCCGGGGCGCCGGCCCCATGACGACCATGCTGGCCTTGTTGGTGGCCGGGTCGGCCTCCTCCAGCTTCTTCATGGCGTCCTGCAGCGAGGTGCGCAGCTTCTCGAGCTCGGTGCGGGCCTGCACACTCTCCACGGTCTGCCCGGGATCGGCTGCATTGGCCAGGTCGGTGATGCGGCGGTTGGTCTCCGCGACCTTCTTCCGCAGCGCCTCGGTCCCCGTGGCCACTGCGGGGTCGGCACTGCCGCCCGCGATCCGCGCGGCGAAGGTGACGAACTGCTGGGCCACCTGGTCGGAGAGCCGCTGCGCGCGCTCCGGGGTGTCGGCCGTGCCCGAGATCTTGATGATGTTCCCGTCGGCGGCCTTGGCGCTCACCTGATCCTGGAGCTCGACGCCGCTGACGCCCTTCCAGCCGAGCGTGTCGGCCGCGCGGTCGACCACCGCCGAACTGGTCGCGATGTCCACCTGGGTCAGCAGTTCGCGCTCCTCCCACAGCCCCGGCAGCAGTACCGATGCCGACGCCGTGTACCGCGGCGGAAACACCAGCACCGAGGTGCCGTAGCCGACGAGCGCACCCACCACGGCGAGTACGGCGAGAAGCCGCCACCGCCGACGGAGAATCCGCCCGATGATGACCAGGCGGATCGTGTCATCGTTCAATGGAGCGGCCTCTTCCCCGCACGGACCGGCCCACCCGCCGACACCGGAGCATGCTCCCGGCAGGCAGCGGCGTAGGCGGCGAGCAGTTGCGCTTGCGAGTTCTGCCAGGAAAGCGGCCCGCCGATCCGCTCCTGGCCGATCTTGCCCATCCGGGCCCGCTTGTCCGGATCGTCGAGGAGCAGCGCGATGAGCCCCGCGAATTCGGCCTCGTCGTTGGCGGGCGCGTAGACGGCGGCGTCACCGGCGGAGACGCGCGCCTCCCGGAGGTCGAACGAGACGATCGGCCGGCCCATCGCCATGTACTCCAGGACCTTGTTCATGGTCGACACGTCGTTGAGCGGATTGCGCGGGTCGGGGGAAAGGCACACGTCCGCAGTGGACAGGTAGCGCACCAGGTCGGCGTCCGGAATGCGCCCGGTGAACTGCACCTGCTCGGAGAGACCGAGCCGCCCGGACAGCTCCACCATCGCGTCGAACGCGTCGCCGGAGCCGACGAACACCGCATGCCAGTCGGTCCGCCCGAGCTCGTCGCGCAGCTTCGCCAGGGCCCGCAAGGCGTAGTCGACGCCGTCCTGAGGTCCCATGACACCGAGGTAGCACAGCAGATGAGGCTTGCCACGCTTCAACTCCGGCTCCGACGGCACCGGTTGGAATCGGTCGATCTGGGGTGCACTGCGCACCACGAAGACGTCCTCCGGCCGCTTCCCGCCACGGCGCAGCGCGACGTCCCGGTAGCTCTCGTTCGTGGCGAGCACGATGTCCGCGGCCCGGTAGGTCCGCCGTTCCAGCGCGCACACGGCGCGGTAGAGCAGGTCCTCGCCCCGGTCGAACCGGGAGAGGTACAGCTCGGGTACCAGGTCGTGCTGGTCGAAGACGAACCGCGCACCGCGCCGCTTCAGCCACAGTGCCGGCAGGAACAGCAGGTCGGGCGGGTTGCAGGCGTGGACCACGTCGACCGGGCCGGCCTTGCGGGCCAGCCGGAGCGTGTGCCACAACGCCGATCCGTATTCGCGCAGGTAGCCGGCCGGCCCGCCGGTGGCCGCGCGCAATGGGTAGCGGTGGATCCGCACCCCGTCGATCACCGCCTCCGCCTCCGTGTCCCGCTTCTCCCCCCGCGGACAGATGACGTGCACTTCCCAGCCCGCGTCGCGCAGCGTCGTGCACTCCTGCCACACCCGCCGGTCGAACGGCACCGACAGGTTCTCCACCAGGATCAGCGCGCGACGGGCCCGCCCGTCGCCGCTCGTTGCGTTACCAAGCAAGGCCCATGTACCCCGGTTCGGCCCGGCGCGCCTCGGCGTCGGGAAGGCGGATGAGGTCGACGATCACCGGTCCGTCCTCATGGGGCAGCGACGACACCACGGCCGGATCCCTGGTCCCGACCAGGCACACCTCGGCGTGCTCGAGCACCTCGTCGACGGAGTCCGCGAGCAGCTGCGCGAGATGCGGCAGCCGGCTCTCGATGTACTCGCGGTTCGCGCCGAGCAGCCTGGAGAGGCTCACATTGGCGTCGTAGATCTTGATGTCGTACCCCTTGCCGAAGAGCCTCTCCGCCAGCTCGACGAGCGGGCTCTCGCGGAGGTCGTCGGTGCCGGGTTTGAAGGACAGCCCGAACAGGCCCACCCGGCGCTTGCCGGTGCGCTCGACCAGGTCCACCGCACGCTGCAGATGGTCGGAGTTGGAGGGCAGCACGTGGGAGAGGATGGGCACCGAGACGTCGGCCCGCTGCGCCGCGTGGACCAGGCTGCGCAGGTCCTTGGGCAGGCAGGAGCCGCCGAAGGCGAAGCCGGGCCGCAGGTAGGCGGGGCTGATGTTCAGCTTGCGGTCGGCCAGGAACACGTCCATCACCTGGTGCGAGTCCACCCCGAGCGCCTGGCACACCGCGCCCAGCTCGTTCGCGAAGCCGATCTTGAGGCCGTGGAACGCGTTGTCCGCATATTTGATCGCCTCGGCCGTCGGCACCGGCACCCGGAACACCTCGCCGGGCAAGCCGTCGTACAGCGCCATCACCGCATCGCCGCTTGCCGGGTCGAGCTCGCCGATGACGGTCTTCGGCGGGTCGAAGAAGTCCCGCACGCTCGTGCCCTCGCGCAGGAACTCCGGGTTGACCGCGACCCCGATGTCCACCCCGGCCGTGCCGCCGACGTACTTCTCCAGGATCGGTACCAGCAGGTTCAGGCAGGTGCCCGGGAGCATGGTGCTGCGGAACACGACGGTGTGCCGCCCACCCCTCTCGGCCAGCGCGGCGCCGATCTGCTCGGTGACCCGCTCCAAGTACGTGGTGCACAGGCTGCCGTTGGGCTCCGACGGCGTGCCCACGCAGACCAGCGACACCTCGCTGCCCATGATCGCCTCGCGGACGTCGCCGGTGGCGCGTAACGCTCCGGTCCGCACGACTTCGGCGATGAGCTCGCCGATCCGCTCCTCGACCACCGGGGCCTTGCCGTCGTTGACCAGGTCGACCTTCACCTGGTTGACGTCCACCCCGATGACCTCGTGCCCCATGCTGGCCAGGCATGCGGCCGACACGCAGCCTACGTAGCCGAGCCCGAAAACGCTGACCCTCATGACTCGTTTCTCCCCCCAGGCAGGCCCTTGTGGCCTGCGGTCCGCGCGTCGGCCGGACGACCCCCGCGCATCAGTAGGCCCCCTGCCCGTGGAGCACCGCACGCAGCGTCTTCCACAAGATCACTGTGTCCAGGGCGAGCGACCAGTCCTCCACGTACCGCAGGTCGAGCCGGACCGCCTCCTCCCACGGCAGGTCGCTGCGTCCGCTGATCTGCCACAGGCCGGTGAGCCCGGGTTTGACCAGCAGTCGCCGCCGGATGTCCGGGTCGTACAAAGCGGACTCCTCCGGTAAAGGAGGCCGCGGACCGACGAGCGACATCGATCCGGTGAGCACGTTGATGAGCTGCGGGAGCTCGTCGAGCGAGTACCGGCGCAGCATTGCTCCCACGCGGGTCACGCGCGGATCCCGGCGGAGCTTGAACAGCAGGCCTGCGCCCTCGTTGTGGTCGGCCAGCTCCGCACGTGCCCCGTGGGCCCCGGTGACCATGGTGCGGAACTTGACAATGGTGAACTCGCGACCGTCCTTGCCGACCCTGCGCTGGCGGTAGAACGCCCCGCCCCGACTGTCCACCAGCACGAGCAGCCCGACGAGCGCCATCAGCGGCGAGAACAGCACCAGCAGGACCGCCGCGCCCACCCGGTCGACGACCTCTTTGATCGCCCGGCGGCCCCCGGTGAAGGTCGGCATGCTGACCCGCAGCAGCGGGATCCCGAGCACCGCGTCGACGTGCAGCCGCGGGCCGGCCACCTCCATCAGCACGGGGGCCACGACCATCTCGGCATCGCTGCCTTCGAGGTTCCACGCCAGCCGCTGCAGCCGGTCCGGTGACCAGTGCGGGTCCGGCGTGACCGCGACGACACGGTAGCCGTCGTGGCGGACGTGCTTGGCGACGTCCGTCAGTCGGCCGACGACCGGCACTCCGTCCAGTTGGTCACCGTCGAGCCCGCGACCGTCCGTCGTGCACACCGCCTCCACCCGCCAGCCGAGGTGCGGGAACTTGCGGGTTCGGGTGATCAGGTCGCGCACGGTGGCCAGGCTCCCGGCAGCGAGCACCGGTCTCAGGCACCGTCCTTCCTTCCGCTGTTTGTGCAGCCAGAGGCGCAGCAGATACCGCGCGGTCATGGTGATGAGCGCGATCGCGGGGATCGCGACGAAGATCCAGAGCTTGATGTTGCGCGAGGTGAGGGCGATCCCGCCGAGCGCCAGTACGACGGTCGCCGTGAACAGTGAGCGTCCGAGCCGGCGGAATTCCTCGGCGCCCTGGCCGAGCACGGCCGGAGCCCACGACCGGCTCACCGCAAGCGCCCCCAGCACCAGCAGTTCGGTGCCGAATGCGAGAATTCCCCACTTCTCGTGCCAGTTGGCCGCGTCCCGAGCCCCGAAGAAGTTGCCGATGGCCGCCACCACGAAGGCGGTGGCCACGGTATCGGTGGTGATCACGGTACGGCGGTATCGCTGCTCCCAATCGATCGTGGGCTGGCTGATCGCCCCGTTCGCCAGACGCCCGCGCTCCGACGGAAACGGGCTGACTAATCCCCCTTGCCGCACAGAACCCCCCAGGTCCCCAGTGGCTCGACGTGTTCGCCCAACACTGTTCCTCCCCTCGGGAGGCCCCCCCTCCCGCACTGTTCCTCCCGTCGGGAGGCCCCCGCCCCCCGCGCCGCGCTGTTCCTCCCCGTGGGCGGCCCCCGCCCCCCACGCACGACATCCCGGCTATTTCAGAGCTGCTTGGGCAACCCACCCTGGCGGCAGCAGACTCGCAGGTCCTGCAAGACCCTTGAGGTGCGCGGGAACCCGTCGAAACCTCGGGTGCTCCCCGCACCCAAAGCCCCCTCTCGGGCTCCCGGAATTGATCACCCCCACGCCTGGCGCCGAGGACGCGACTGCTGGCTTTCCGTAGCCGGACCTATAGATCATTAATGGTCGCCTCGTGTCCGAACAGCTGAAGCACGGTCAATCTAGACCATCGAGGCCAGTATGAAGAGGGGGAAGTATGTAATTTGTGCTCAAGCTGTGAGACTGGATCCACGGACCGGTGACCGCCTGCGGGTGCCTTGACGCCACCGCGCGCTCCAGTAGCTCGTTCGCCCCCCGGGCGCGGCTTCGACGCGGTAGTGTTCGACGAGCTGCAACAGGCCTTCTACGGCGCCCGGTTCGGCAGTAACTTCGCGCTGTTCGTGTACTACGGCGTGCCGCTGTGGGTGCCCGAGGTGGGCGGGGTGATCGACCCGGACAACGAGACGCACGACTTGATCGTGTCGGTGTTCGGCGGCGCTCATCGACTCGCACAGCCTGGCTGGAAGGCCGAAAAAAGAGCCTGAACCGGGGGTTTACCCCGCAGGAATCAGTTGCGCATTTTCCCTGCGGGAGCTTCGAAATCAGCGCGACGTTCCGCACTCGGCTTCGCGGCGCACCAAGGCTGTTGTCCACGAACGGCCCCAGCGGATCGCCCCATCCCTTCGCAGCAGCCCTCGTACCCGTCCGAGTCGACCGAGGTGTCGGCGTCTACTCCTGCGCCGGGAAGCCGATGCGCGGTGGAGGCCGGACCCGGAAGGATCAATGCCGAACGCTCGTGGCTGGATTGCCAGGACAGCGTCTGATCGTGCGCTCCGCGCAGCGCACCGCCCGTTGGCTGTCCCGACCGCCAGGCAGGCCGGTGACGCCTCCGCCTCTGGACGTGATGGTGCGTCTGTCCACCGGAGCCCGGCGGTGCCGCCGGCGCGTGGGCAGCGGCAGCGCCGGGCCGAGTCGTGTTCGGGACCGGTTGTGGGCGGGCTCCCGCTTCGGGCCGGCGGAACCGGTGTCAGGTGCTGTGGACACCGACCTCGTGCAGCGAGTATCCCCACCCGGTGCCACGCTCCGTGCCCATGATGCGGACGTAGCGCGCCGGTGTGCCGGTGAAACAGGCAGTGTCAAGGCCGCCATCGCCCGTGGTGGTCGACCAGACCGTCTGCCAGTTCGTGCCGTCCGTCGAGAGCTGGATGCTGTACGACTTCCCGTACGCGCGCTCCCAGTCGAGCGTGACCCGTCCGACCCGGTGAGTGGAGCCCAGGTCGATCCACAGCCACTGGTCGTCGCTCCAGTCGCTGGCCCAGCGTGTGTCCCGTGCGCTGTCGACGGCGCGGCTCGGCGCGTAGCTGGTGAACGGGTTCCACTCCGTCGAACTGGCCTTGGCCGACGCTCCGTTGGCGAGGTTCACTTCCGCCTGGTGCTGCTCGGTCGCTCCCCAGGTGTCGAGGTAGGACTCGGCACCCCGGAAGAGGTCGTTCACCACGCCCTGGCCTCCTACGAGCCTGATGTCCTCGATCCAGTCCGGGACGAGGCCGTAGTGCGCGGCTCCGTCGGTATTCAGGTCCCAGGTGCGCTCGCCGGTAGTCTGCCGGTCGATGAGGGAGCCTCCGTCGACGCTGCGGAATGGGTAGGTGACTTTGTTGGGCGCGTCAGCTCCCCGGGGACCCGGCCAGCCGCCGACACCGTTCATGTCCGTGCCGTAGCCGTAGCCGACGCCGTATTTGTCCCGCAGCGCCTTGGTGCGGTTCGCCTCGGCCACGAATCCCTCGGAGCCGTGCATGTACTGGGCGATGAAGCCGCCGAGGCCGTAGACCCGGTTGGTCCAGTTCAGGTCCATCCAGCTGTGCGAGGAGATCACACCGGGGTAGGACTCGGACTCGAGGATGTCGAGCGCGCGGCCGACGGCCTTGACGCTCATGTGGTCGATCTCCAGCATCATCTTGCGTTTCATCATGCCGCGTACGGCGTACTCACCGAGGTCGGTGAGCCCACGGGAGTTGCACTGCGCGTCCGAGGCGTAGGAGGGGACACTCACGCCCGCCGGGAGTTTCGCCTCGGCCCCGGGCGCCGCGGCCGAGCCGATGGGGTTGTCGTGCTGCGGCCCCGTGCACTTCTCCGTCTTCCAGAAGGTGCCGGTCGACAGGAACTGGCCGACGTTGATGGCCGTTCCGAGCCCGCCCGAGTCGAAGCGGACTCCGCACAGCGCGTTGTCGAACTTGTGGCACAGGAACATGCTGCGCACGCCCAGTGCGTACAGCTCGTCCAGTCCGGCGTCGATGTCCTTCCTGTCGCACTGCGGGATGTCCAGGATCTGCTTGCAGCCGAAGGGCTCGGAGGTCTCCACTCCCAGGATGACCGCCAGCTTGCCCTGCTTGATGACCTCGCGGGCCTGCGCGCTGTCGGTGACGATCCGGAACCAGCCCCTGCCCGTGCCGCCGTACATCTTGTCGACGTACGCCTGCAGGTCGTACGTCAGCTTCGCCTGCAACCGGATGGACGTCATCTCGTCGCAGCTGCGGTCCTTGAAGAAGTACACCGAGCAGATCACGCCGTTGGTGACGAGGTCGTTGACCAGCACCCGCTGGCCGCCGCGCCAGGCGCGTTCCACCCACGCGTAGTAGTTCTGCTGGTGGGTCAGCGAGTCGTGGGCGGGCCAGTCCTTGAACGTGGGCCAGCCGACCGGGTCGTGTCTGCCGTCACCGCCCTTGGTGATGAAGTCGAAGACGGCCAGCGAGCCGTCCGGGTAGTGCTCGGGACAGTCCTTGAGCGCGTCGGCGATCCCGGCCTCGGAGAACGTCTTGCCGCAGATGAGGCGCCCGCCGAAGGCCTCGTTGGCGAACAGGTGGTCGTGGGCGTCGACGAACCCGCGTACCTCGCCCTTGGTGTTGGTGCCCGTGAACGGCTCGCCGGTGACGTTGATCTGGGAGTCCGGCGCCGGTCGTGCGCTCGGGACCCACCAGTCGTTTCCGGCCGCCGAACTCGGGGTGGGGCCGAGCACGACGGCCCATACGAGGAGGAGCAGCGATACTACGGTGACGTCTTTGCGTCGGCGGTACGGGAGTCTGGTCATGGCCACGGCCCACGTCCCTCGGTCGGCGTGATGCGCGGTAGACCGGAAAGGAGGTCAGGACCCGGAGGCGCCCGCGCATAGATTTGTCATGTCCTATGCAAACTGTGCGCCATGAGGATCGCCAGTGCCGCCTTCCGAGTCAATACTCGGGCCCCGGATGATGGCTGCAGGTGCTACGCCGCGGAAGACACCTGGCATCGACACCCGATCGCCCCACGGGTGTCGGCTGAGTGGTGACATGCCCGGACGGACGCGGATTCTCCTCGCCGGTCGGCGGTTCCTGCCGCCTCAGCCTCTTGCCTGAGCCTGCTGCCGGCCGATGGGGGGACCCACTCCGGCCCCGGCGTAGATGGACCGTGGGCAGGCTCGGGAACAGGTGGTGTTCGGTCTGGTGGTCGAGCCCGCCCGGCATCACGTCGCTGAACCAGCCGCCGCGCACGTAGCGCGACGTCAGGACCTGGCGTCGCAGGAAGTCCAGCTGCTGATCATCGGTGATCGTCGGCATGCCCTTGCGGTTCGCCGACGCACTGCCGAAGCGCCGGCACGAAGCGATCGCAGCGGGCCGTGCGGACGACGACGTGGCCGCGGCCGTCCTCACCGCCCGCCAGGTACGACGGTGAGGGCCCACGCACACGATGGTGAGGACCCACGCACACGACGGTGAGGACCCACGCACACGAGGACAGTGACGGGTTGCTCTGGAGACCGGGGCGTGCGCGATGGAGACCGGCAGCGCGGCCCCGACGCGGTCGCACCTTGGCGCGCTCGGGCGCCCCACCTCCGCCATGGCATCGTCACCCGCGTCCGCTTCATGGCGGAACAAACCCCGACGAGATCACGGCGGAGATCCGTCGTTTCCTGAGCTGTGAGCTGTGAGCTGTGAGCTGTGAGCTGTGAGCTGTGAGCTGTGAGCTGTGAGCTGTGAGCTGTGAGCTGTGAGCTGTGAGCTGTGAGCTGTGAGCT